>UQXF01000189.1 GCA_900544905.1 uncultured Clostridium sp. | reverse complement strand
AGTCTCGTGGGCTCGGAGATGTGTATAAGAGACAGCTTTTAAATACTTCCTACCAAATTGCAACTCCCACTATAAAACAAGAAAGTTGGACTGTCAACTCTAAAGGCAGGGATTCGTGATATTTCACAAATCCCTGCCTTTTACTTGTTCTACCGAATAAAATTTGTCGGAATCTTTGCTTCTTTTTCCGGAAGTCCAAACTGCTCTTTTCCAAGTGCAATACTCTTCATAAGGAAAGTCATATTTCTTGCAAGTGTACGCATCGTCTGCCTTCCTTCCTCATCCTTTTCGGCCTCTCCCGGTGCTGCCCCATGGATGCTGTTCCAGTACTGGCTGGATGCAACCGGCATTCCGGAAATGGTAAAATATTTGTTCAGCTCATCAAATGTCGCAGAACATCCGCCACGTCTTGCACAGGCAACGCTTGCTCCCACTTTCATCGTTTTATCAAAATGACTGCTGTAGAACAGTCTGTCAAGACAGGCGATCAGAGTTGCATTTGCAGACGCATAGTACACCGGACTTGCGATTACAAGACCATCTGCTTCTTCAAACTTCGGAGCTAACTCATTCACTACATCGTCAAAAACACATTGTCCTTTTTCGTAGCAGGAACCACATGCGATACAGCCACGGACCGCCTGATTTCCGATTACAACCGTTTCTACTTCTACACCATTTTCCTTGAAAACATTTTCCATCTCGCGAAGTGCAATGGCTGTGTTACCATTTGCTTTCGGGCTTCCGTTAAGCATAAGTACTTTTAAATTTTCTTTCATGATAAAATCTTCCTTTCTGGTAATCATACCATCTTGTTTTACTATGATTTTATTTTCCTCTTTTTTTCTTTTCTCTGCAAGATGGAAATGATGATATATTTTTTAGCACACAAAAATGCAGCAGATTTCTCTGCTGCACTTCTTATAAAGTGGAGAATACGAGATTCGAACTCGTGACCTCCTGCTTGCAAGGCAGGCGCTCTCCCAACTGAGCTAATCCCCCATATGACATTTGCGACTTAATTAAAATATCACAAACGTCCCTCTTTGTCAACTGTATCTGCTGATTTTATAACAACTGTATCATTTCTACAGCTGTGTTTATTTTGCTCAAATATTCTCTACTATTTCTTTTCCGCATTTTTATACGCCGTCTCATAGAACACTTCCTGTGAATCCAGCTTTTCTTTATTAATATCACGATCTACATAATCGCCGTCTGCAGTCAGTTCTTTTCCTTTTTCATCATCCTTCATCATGGTGTCAAACATCCAGTCCAGACTTTCACGCAACGTATCATCCAGAACCGGAGCTGCAACCTCCACACGTCGGAGCGTATTTCTCGTCATATAATCGGCCGATGCAATATACACTTTTTCTCTGTCCGGCGTTCCAAAACGATAAATACGGGAATGCTCCAGAAATCTTCCGACAATGCTGATTACTTTAATATTTTCTGTGTATCCTTTGATACCAGGAATCATACAGCAGATTCCACGGACGATCATTTCAATCTTCACACCTACCTGTGATGCTTCCACAAGCTTCTCAATGATCACTTTATCAGTCAGTGAATTGATCTTGATTCCGACATACGCATCTTTCCCGTTCTTTGCGTAACGTATTTCCTCATCGATCATATCGAGTACTTTATTCTGGAGACATTTCGGTGCAACCAGCAGGATGTGCGTTTCCTCTATCGTCTCACCTCGCATCAGGCAGGCAAATACTTCCGCCGCCTCTTTTCCGATTTCCTGCTTTGCTGTGATCAGTGACAGGTCTGTATATAAAGTAGAAGTCTTTTCATTATAGTTACCGGTTCCGATCTGAGTAATATATTCCAGACCTTTATCTGTCTTTCTGGTGATCAGGCAAAGTTTTGAATGTACCTTGAATCCATTCAGACCATAAATTACACGGCATCCGGCTTCTTCCAACTTTCTAGAGTATTCAATATTACTTTCCTCATCAAATCTTGCCCGAAGTTCTACAACTGTCTCTTATAC
>UQXF01000188.1 GCA_900544905.1 uncultured Clostridium sp. | reverse complement strand
ATCCGCCAGTAACCATTGATGATGTTTACAAGGAAGTTCTTGAGCAGGCAGAGAACTTCAAGAAATATGCGAATTAAAAACTGATTGTATCAGGAGTAATTTTCAGAAGATAGAACTTAGAAGAGAAAGGAATTGGATTATGTCAAAATTAAATGTTGACCAAAAAACAATAAAAGATTTATTTCAGAGTAAAAAATCGGACTTTTTAATACCAGATTATCAAAGACCTTATGCTTGGGGCGAAGCTGAATGCAGAACGCTTTGGGACGATATATTTTCATTTGCTATTCCCGATGAAGGAAAGACAGAATTTGATAGTAATAGCGAGTATTTCCTCGGTCCGATTGTAACTTTTAGAAATGAGGATAAATTAGAGGTTATTGATGGACAGCAGAGATTGACAACTCTTATGTTGCTTTTAAGAGCGTTCTATTCTAAGTTCGGTCATATGCAGGACAAGGCTTCTATATCAACAAAGCAGAACATTGAAAAGTGTTTATGGAAAACTGATGAATTTGGCGAGCCTGATATGTCACAGCTCAAGATAGACTCTGAGGTTGCTACTGATAATGATAAGGAAGAATTTCTTGAAATATTAAGAACAGGAATTGTCAATAAAGAAATGAAAAGCAAATACGCTTGCAACTTCAGATTCTTCCAGAATAATATTGATGAATTTTTGTCCAAATACCCTACTTACTTTGCTTATTTACCTACCCGTATTATGAATAACTGTATTCTCCTTCCGATTGAAGCTGAGTCGCAGGATACAGCGTTGCGTATTTTTTCAACGCTTAATGATAGAGGAAAGCCGCTGTCTGATGCGGATATTTTTAAGGCACAGTTTTATAAGCATTTTTCTAAATTGGGTAAAAAAGAAGAATTTATTGCTCAATGGAAAAAGCTCGAAGAACTTTGTGAGAGAATATTCCATCCGATTTCTGGTACACCGATGGACGAATTGTTTACACGATATATGTATTTTGTCCGTGCAAAAATGGGGATTGTATCATCTACAACAGAAGCTTTAAGAAAATTTTATGAGAAAAATTCTTATGCCCTTTTGAAAGATACTAATACATTAACGGAATTGATTGTATTGGCTGAATTTTGGGAAGATGTTTCCAATCAAGATACCGAAAGATTTTCAAATAGAGTTTTGAAGCAATTTTTTGTATTGAACTATGCTCCGAACGGAATGTGGACATATTTTGTATCCGTATATTTTATGCAAAATAAAGATGATGAAGGTTTGCTTGATGATGAGAAATTCTATACATTCTTGCAAAAGATAACTGGATTTATATGGACGTATGCTATTACAAATCCGGGTGTAAATGCACTTAGAACACCAGTGTATGCTGAGATGGTAAATATCGTAAATGATAAGCCTGTTGAATTTTCAAAATATAAGTTCGATGCAGATACTATAAGAAGTATGTTTGATAATTTCAGCTTCAATAATGCACGTCCAATTACAAAAGCAATGATAGCTTGGTGGGCATATCAGAATGATAAACAGCCACTACTTTCACTTGAAACTACTTTTGAGATTGAACATATTTATGCTCGGAATAGAAACGAGAAAGAAAATTCATTAACAGATGCTCGAAATGTAGAGTCATTGGGCAATAAAGCATTACTTGAGAAAAGAATCAACATTCGTGCTTCTGATTATCGTTTTACGGATAAGAAGAAGTATTATGAGGGATTTACAAACAGTAAAGGTCAGATAAAAGAGGGAACAGGTGTTGTTGAACTTCTTGACCTGACGGCTACATCGGCTGACTTTACCGAGAATGATATTATTGACAGATATAAAAAGATGATTGATTGCTTTATCAATTACTTGCAGAAAAACAGTTTGATTAAATAGTATTTTAGAAAGGTCGGGCTATGGAAACAAAGCCAAGGATTTTATACCTACAAAAGATTTTACTGGAAAGAACCGATGAAGAGAATCCTCTTTCCACAACACAGTTAATCAATATATTGAATGATGAATACGGAATATCTGCACATAGAACGACGGTCAC
>UQXF01000187.1 GCA_900544905.1 uncultured Clostridium sp. | reverse complement strand
TTATTATGCAAGTGATGCAGCTACCACAACGGCAACTACCGCAGAATTACTGATGTCCGGCAACTGCTTTGGTACATTCTGTGGACTGGGTAATCCAAAGATTGCGCAGCAGTATACAAACAACTATGGTCATCCTTTTGAAAACGTACAGATCAGTGATTCTATGATCTGGTCTGGAAACGGCGGAGCATGGATGGTAAATTCCGGTTGTGCGCCCAGCTAAGGGTGTGTAGTCAAGCCGGTGGGATTCCGGTTTATCCAAGGTTTAGCCAACCAGATAATAGCGAGTCTTGGGATGATGCCGGTAACGGCATCTGACAAGCGTAGACAGCAAGAAAGCAGGGTTGAATAGTGATTGAGCTTCGAAACGTTAACTTCAGTCGGTCGACGTCTTAACTGGTGCGGAAGACAATATCATGTAATGCGATATGGCGAGTGTTATGTGGCACTGCGGAGTCAGAGAACCAATCATGTTTTACATTGTGAATACACATCAACTGGGGAGAACCTGCCATTTCTCGAAGAAGAGTATGAAATTGCAACTGAAAACGGAGGATTTCAAATGAATGGTAGGTGGTCGGACAATCCCATAGTACTGTAGAAATCGGGCAATGCCGATGGAGGGAAGGGGATTGCATAGTAAAGGTCTTACTGAGGACACATTATCCGTACTCAGGGACGGAGGAAATAATGGAAACGAAATTAGTAAGAATAGCTGAGATATCAGCAACATCAAAACATCCTATATTTACATCAGTGTACCACTTGATAAATGAAGATATGCTAAAGCAATGCCATAAGGAATTAGATGGGAACAAAGCAGTCGGAATTGACAAGGTAACTAAGGATGAGTATGGGAAGAACCTTGATAGAAATATCAAGGAACTGGTACAGAGGTTGAAAAACAAATCCTTTAAGCCACTTCCGTCACTGAGGGTATATATACCTAAAGGAAATGGAAAGAAACGACCATTAGGGATTGCTTCCTATGAAGATAAGATTGTACAAATGGCAGTGAAGAAAATACTGGGAGCTATTTATGAACCGAGATTCCTAAACTGCATGTATGGATTCAGACCGAATAGGGGGTGTCACGAAGCAATAAAAGAAGTATACCAACGGATAAGCTATGGAAAAATCAGCTATATCGTAGATGCCGATATCAAAGGTTTCTTTGACCATATCGACCATGATTGGATGATGAAGTTCCTTGAATGGAATATACAGGATAAGAACTTATTGTGGCTAATACGTAAATACCTTAAAGCAGGAATAATGGAGCAAGGAAAATTCGAGCCAACAGAGGAAGGTTCGGCACAAGGCTCAGCAATGAGTCCGATGCTTGCAAATATATACATGCATCATGTGCTGACGCTGTGGTTTAAGCTGGTGGTGCAAAGGGAAATGCAGGGAGAGTGTTTTCTCGTCAACTTTGCGGATGATTTTGTTGCAGGATTTCAATATAAGTCAGAAGCTGAAAGATACTATAAAGAGTTAAAGGAACGAATGGAAAAGTTTGGACTGGAGCTGGAAAGTAGTAAAAGCAGACTAATTGAATTTGGGAGATTTGCAGAGCAGAATCGTAGAGCAAGAGGAGAATGTAAACCTGAAACATTTGATTTTCTGGGGTTTACCTTCTATTGTAGCAAAACTCGAAAGGGAGGTTTCGTGCCAAAGGTACAGACTTCAAGAAAGAAGTTAGAGCAAAAGGTTAGAGCATACAAGAACTGGATTTACGATAATCGAAATCGACCAATGCGAGAAATAATTAAAGAGTTGAACGTAAAACTAATTGGACACTATCGGTATTATGGTGTTACATGGAATTTTCGGAAGATAACAACATTCCTGCATAGAGTACAACAGTTTCTATTCAAAGCCATGAATCGGAGAGGTTGTAGACGGGCATACACATGGAATGGATTTGTGGAAATGCTCAAGTATTACCCGTTAGCAAAACCTAAAACGTACTATTGTTTATATTGAAGCGAATGTTACTATGAGGAGCCGTATGCCT
The DNA here is from genome assembly GCA_900544905.1 of uncultured Clostridium sp. Classification (GTDB taxonomy): domain Bacteria; phylum Bacillota; class Clostridia; order Lachnospirales; family Lachnospiraceae; genus CAG-590. Next base: position 45 of record UQXF01000187.1, on the reverse strand, counting down.
GTCTCTTATACACATCTCCGAGCCCACGAGACTCGACGTCATCTC
>UQXF01000186.1 GCA_900544905.1 uncultured Clostridium sp. | reverse complement strand
CTCGTGGGCTCGGAGATGTGTATAAGAGACAGCTGATATTTTAAAATCAATAGTACTAAAAATATTTTAGTACTTGACAATGCATAGTAGTTGGTATATTATAATACTTGAAAATAAGAATGAGGCTAAGGATTGGAAACGAGGTGAAGAGGTGAATGCACAATTTAAAAAGGGTGTTTTGGAATTAATTGTACTAAAATCCGTTATCCATCAGGATATGTATGGTTATGAATTAGTAGAAGAGGTTTCCAAGGTTATTGATGTGAATGAGGGAACCATATATCCATTATTGAAACGCCTGACCAATGAACATTATTTTGAGACCTACTTAAAGGAATCCACGGAGGGACCGCCAAGAAAATATTATCATATTACGGCAACGGGAATTTTGTATCAGAGTGAATTAGAGGAAGAATGGAATGAGTTCTCGAAACGTGTAGGTGATTTTTTGAAGGAGAGAAAAGGATGAAAAAAGAAGAATTTTTAACAAAACTTAGAAAGAATCTTTCTGTTCTGGAGGAAAGGGAGATTCAGGATATTGTGGAGGAATATGAGCAGCATATTGATATGAAGATGAAGGAGGGGCTTTCCGAGGAAGAAGCCATAAAGGATTTTGGAGATTTAAAGGAGCTGACTGCCGGTATCTTAGAGGCATATCATGTGAAGTCAGATTACAGTACAGATAAGAAAAATATTGATTTTGACAAGGTAAAGGAAGAGAGCAGGAAAGCCACGGAGAAGGCAACCAGTGCATTGGGAAAAGGAGCCGGTGCGCTGGGGAAAGGGGCTGGAGCTGCCTGGAAATGGTGCGGGCGGCAGATAAAGAAATTGTGGAATTTTATCAGGAAGCCGTTTACAGGGATGCAGAGCCGGATTTATGACAGCAGGAAAAGGGCTGAGGGAAGAGGCTTTTTTGGAAAAGTCTGGCTGCTTTTTTTAGAATTTTGCAGATTTGCAGGACGATGTGTGGTATGGTGTCTGCGGTTAATGTGGAATGTGTTCTGGCTTTTTCTGGGTATTTTTGCAGGCTTTGGCACGCTGGCATGTATCTTTTTACTTGGGATACTGGCTGTTTTAATTGTGATGGGGTATCCGGTGGCGGGAGTGACCATGATTACAGTAGGCGGAGGGCTGGCTGTCTGCTCCATTATGCTATTTTGTTTTGCTTTAATAAAGAAAAAGCCGGCGAAAGAGGATGATGGTGATATCACAAAAGATTATGATGATGGAGATTCAGAAAATGAGGAAGGCAGCTGGGAATACCCGGAGGAGCAGACCTCACAGGCAAAGCAGATTACTGTAAATTCATATCAGGAGGTGCCGAATCATGCGTAAAATATATAAAATAATCGGAGGAATGTTAATTACAGGGACACTGGTGGCTGGAATTGGAAGCGGTGTGGCATTTGCAGAATACAGTACCTTTGAATATGGAGGGGAGACCGTTTTAGAGGGAAGCAGACGCTTTTCAAAAAACCTGGAATATAAGATACCGGCAAAGAATACGGCTACAGCACAGACGGAGAAAACAGAGGAGACGGAGGAAGCCGGGGATGCAGCATCCGAACAAAAGCAGGTATTAAATATCTGTGCAAATTACCATTATACAGTTGCCGAGGACAGCTCCGTACCGGAGAATACAGTGCGGTTTACGGTTTCTTATCTCACCGATGAAACGGATGTAGAGCCTGAGATTATAGAGAACGGCTCAGAGGAAGCAGATGGGGAACGGTATATTTATCTGGACTGTGATTATGAGTATAATGATTTGCGCGATATTATGCGGGCGAAGGATTTGATTCTGTCGGATTTGAAGAATCATAAAATCAGTGATTACCAGATGGATAGAGTGGAAGAGATAGAGATTTCCATAAATCCAAAGGCAGCTTTTACAATGAATATTAATGGAATGCCATATAATGAATAAGTAGAAATAGCCAAAAGACAGGAACAGGTCAGATATTGCAAGCTGCAATATCTGACCTGTTGGAATTTATGGGGTATATTTATATGAGGGACTATCCCAAAGTTTGTGTAAACCTCCAAACTGATGTAAGATAAGATTATTC
>UQXF01000185.1 GCA_900544905.1 uncultured Clostridium sp. | reverse complement strand
AGAAATTCAGACTGGCCGGCGGTCCCCTACAACGTGAAAATGGGGTTTCTCTATACAGAAAAACGCACCTGCAGAATGGGGTATTACCCCAAACGGCAAGCGCGTTTCTTTTTAGTTCGTGTAAATCATGGCATGATGGTTCAGTGCGAAGGGCGTAAAGCCACGATGAACAGCAAGCGACTTTTTTGACAGCCTGTGCTCTGTCGCATTATGTCGAAACGCTTTTTCCTCCATGGCGGCTCCCTCCGGGGGCCGCCGATCCTGCCAGCGTCAGGGCGTCATTCTCATAAGGGCAGAAAGAACGGCGGCCTTGATTTTGTCAAAGCCGCCGTAATGTAATCAGGCATGGGAAAAGGACTGCTGCACGACGGCTTTTTTTCTTTTGCCGTCGTCCGGCAGGAATAAATGATTTTAACTTTGTTTTTTCTTGTTCTGTATGAATAGAATAGCGATAGATAAGACCAATGTTGCCAGCAACGTAATACCAGCAATTACCGGATGGATATTTGATATTGCACTTCCAGTGTCCCCGGAATACTGAATAATTGAAAGTCCTGCACTTATAGGATAGTAGTCCTGAAACCCATGTCCTGCTAATGGAATACCCAAAATGCCATACACAAATACAAGTACAGTTCCTACCCAAAAACGGTTTTTGGCAGAGCCGCTCCAACAGATAAAAGGCATTATAGAAATGCAAATACAAAGTCCCATTCCACAGATTTGTAACAGAGCTTTTATTATAGCTATACCAGTTAAGCCAATCGGATAAAATAGTATGCTCAAGCCAGTAGTCAACACAAAGCTATAAAAGCTATAGAAAACTGATAATATAAGCAACGCACCTATTTTTCCTGCCATCAATTTAGAGTACGAAAGAGGGATTATAAATATTTCCTTCAAAGTATCATCCGTGTATTCTCGACTTATCATATAGCCACCCAAGAGCATAAGCGTAACCGGGAGAAAAAAGCTCATGTTATTCCAAATCGTTCCATTTACCAAATTCACATATCCGTAGTTGTCAACTGGATCATTTAAGGACTGTTGTTGTAATATGGATAGCAAAGGTGCACATAACAGCGTAATAATTCCTACCCAAAGAATATTACATCGCCGCAATTTTACAAACTCTGTTTTTATCAAGTACATATTTTCTTTCTCCACTAATTATCCCATTTCTTAAAACGATTACAGATAATCCAGCCAAATACCAAAGCATACACGAAAAGATAAACCACGCAGATAATTGCGTTTACTGAACTTGGGCCTATATCAAAAGGATATTTGGCAGTATCTAAATTTTGGAAGAATGGGAGCAACCATCTATTGATTGTATTTACAGGCAATATCATAAAAATATTTGGTGCTTCTGTCTGAATTGTCGCATTGGTAACAATAAAACCCATAAGTGCATATAAAAAGGAACACAAGACAGAAAAAATATAGTTTCGATTGAACACGATAATCAATGCAATGCAAGGAAGTGACGCAACCCACACCATAATCCCTGTGGCAATACAAAGTAGCAATTTAGTTACAAACTGTTCTACCGCCATATGTCCGATCATTGAAAAAACAGCCGTTGAAACAAACGCAAAAATTGAATAAAGGATAGAAACAACAAGCATCACAATCAATTTTGAAGCGGCCAGCAGGCTCATGGAAACAGGAACGATCTTCAATGACTTCAAAGTATTGTTATCACGTTCTTCAAAAAAAAGCATAGCCGCTACGATACAAAGAATAGGAACCAGAAGCACAAGTTGTCCCAAGTTAATAACAGATTTATACAAGAAATCATATCCTTGTCCAGTCCTGGCGGCTAAAAGGGAAATAGGAGCAGGCAAAATTATCGCAGCCAAAGTCGCAATCAGGATAAACGGCCGACGCTGCATTTTAGAAAATTCTATTTTGAGCAGTTCAAGCAATTCCAACACCTCCTGTGATTTCTTTAAAATAGTCCTCCAAAGTGTCATTGCAAATCTGGGAGCTAATAACAGCTACGTCCTGTATTACAAGGGCCTTGTTGATTGCTGCCATATCCAGCGCGGTATCATAGAGCCGCAGGTTATGTTCGTCCTGCACCGCATAATCCGTCACATGGAACTGCCGTTCCAAAATCAGTGAGGCTTTGGGGACATCCGACACCTGAA
>UQXF01000184.1 GCA_900544905.1 uncultured Clostridium sp. | reverse complement strand
GAGATGACGTCGAGTCTCGTGGGCTCGGAGATGTGTATAAGAGACAGGGTATAGGATGATACAGATTGCAATTGTGGAAGATGAAGAAATTTACGTAAAACAATTAACAATTCACAAATTCACAAATTCTGGTTGAATGAAAAAGTAACTTCCACCATACATTGGCACAGGTAAAATAAGACCTTTTTGCAGGACTAACATCCATATAGTTCTGGATTATTCGTAAAAATTAACATATAATAAGGGCAGAAAACAAAGCTTTTTCTGGAAGATGGGCATGATTTTGGGACCACTGAAAGTACTTTTGAAAAAGTAACTTCCACCGGCCTGATTATGAAACCAGCACCGGAAATGGATCTTGCAGTTACTTTTTCAAGAGTGATGGCTTAAGGATCACCTGGTTGGCGGGAATCCTTTCCAGCTGGCAGAGGTCCAGCAGTTTTCTGTCTATCAGCAGCAGAGCCAGTTCAAACGGGGTGCAGCCGTTTAAACTGGCTCTTGCTACGCTATTGATGTGGTTGGTGATCAGAGTTACCTGCTCCTGGTCCAAGCCTGCGAATGTCGTACCTTTGGGGATAATATAACGGATGAATTCATGATTTTTTTCCAGACGTCCCTTCTGCCAGGAAGCCATGGGATCGCAGTAAAAGACACGGGATAGAAGTTCACCTTCAGGCCGTTCAAAAATAGCTGGATCTTTGAATGAGGCACCATTGTCTGTAAGAATGACCGGAAAGAGTTTTCGATATAGCTCTGCTCCCAGATGGGTATATATTCGCTGAAACACATCTTGTACGTTGTCCTTCCTGTCAGCCTCCATAAGAAAAATAAGCATAAGGCTACAATTACGGAAAAGCATGGTCAACAGTACTTGTTCTGATTTTCCCCCGGCACCTTCCACCACATCTAATTCCACCACATTTGTATCTGGAAACTTTTCCAGATATCTCTCAAAATCCTGATAGGATCTGTCTTTTCTATATCCAGTGTTGTCAGGTTCTCTGCGGACCTGCCGACGTTTTTTGTAGCGGACCTTCCGGGGAAGGTCGAGGTTGATTGCAGTGAAGTATCCCTGGTCTATATAGTTGTAGAGGGTCCTTATAGAACAAGGGACGGATTCCTGATTAGAAGCAAAGATATGGGACAAAGGCTGTCCCTGCAGAAGCAGAGGGGAAACCAGACGGTCCAGCTGTTCCAGGGACTCAGGAGTCTGGTTAATTCCAGACCGTGAAGAAGATTTTGTTTCACTGTAAATATCGTTGGCATAATTGGCCCTGTAGAAATAGAAGTCGTGGGAACAGTTGCGTATCTGAGGGCAGTCATTACACACATAGGGGGGCTTTTTTAACTTTTCGCAGAGTCTGGGAGTAAAGTCAGGACAATACATGGAACAGCGCTTAGGGCGGCATTTCCAGCATAAGGAATTACAAGTCTGATTCCCGCAGATATGCTGCTTTACACAGTTCTGAAAATGCTCGCATTCTGAGCGCTTCCGCTGGGTTTCGTTTTGAAAATGAGGAACCCGGAAAAGGTGACGCCGAATCTCCTTGGAAATGGTAGAAGAATCCTTGTTGATTCTGCAGGCAATCTGCGTGAAATTTTCCCCACGGCTGATACCATGTTCAATGGCAGCACGATCAGCAAGGGTAAGGTGTTTTTTGTTTCCAGTAGCTTTAGTAGACATAAATGAATCCTCCTATACAATAAAAATATCCCATTTCCGGTAGTTGGAGGATATGACCAGGGAGGAGCCCTGGTATTTCTTATAGAATAAACGATTGCAAGACTAACTTCCACCCCCCAGTTCCTAATGTAGAACAAAACAGACTAAAGGTGGAAGTTAGTTTTTCATTTAAGGATTCACAAAATCTTCGCAAAAAATTAGCACTCACCTATTGTTATTACAGCGTAGCTTTTGTCTTAGTTCATAGAGTGCCGTAAAGTGCCTATTTACAGGCTTTTCACGGGTTTTATGAATTTATCATATTTCATCAAAAATCGTCAATATACAAAAAATTGGTGTCAAAATTGGTGTCAAATAACCTTAATTTGAGATTTTGATGAGCAACACATCAGTATAAAAAATTGAATATTTTATAGATTATGGAACGCCTAAAATGACGTTCCTTTTCTATTTCCAGCCGTTCTTATTGGACGGCTATTTTATTACCC
>UQXF01000183.1 GCA_900544905.1 uncultured Clostridium sp. | reverse complement strand
GTGCAATTTCGTCATCATGGGTAATCATTACAATTGTCTGTCCATATTTTTTTGCTGTCATCTTAAGCAGAGCGATTACCTCATCACTGGTCTTAGAATCAAGATTTCCTGTCGGCTCATCTGCAAATATAATTTCCGGACGATTCACCAGTGCTCTTGCAATTGCTACTCTCTGCTGCTGTCCTCCGGATAACTGATTTGGCAGATTATAAATCCGGTTTTCAATCCCCAGAGTTGCAATAATATCATTTACATACGCTTCATCCACTTTTCTTCCATCCAGCCCCAGTGGCAGTACAATATTTTCCCAGACATTAACAGATGAAACCAGATTAAATGCCTGAAAAACAAATCCGATTTTTCTTCTGCGGAAAACAGCAAGGGCATCTTCCTTCATCCTGTATAAATCTTTCCCTGCTAAAGTAACACTGCCTTTTGTCGGGGTGTCTAGCCCTCCAAGCATATGAAGTAATGTACTTTTACCGGAACCTGACTTTCCAACAATTGCGACAAATTCTCCCTGCTCAATCTGAATGTCCACCTGATTGACCGCTTTGACCTGATTCTCACCTGCGCCATAAAACTTACAAAGCTGCTTGGTTTCTAATATCACACTCATGTGTTGCCTCCTTTTCAATTCTGTAAAGCGTACCTTTTCAGCACGCTTTCTTTGCCTGTTTATATATTTGGTCATTTTTCAACCTACATCCAAATTGTATCAGGACAATCTTTCATTTCACTTTCAAAAAACGAGCAGAAGTCTTACAGAATTGTAAGATTTCTGCTCACTTAAAATTTAACCAACATATGGTAATTGAATCACAAACGTGCTTCCTTTTTTCTTTTTGCCGGAGGTTACCGTAATCGTACCTGCGTGTTTTTCGATAATTTCTCTCGATAGAAAAAGTCCGATTCCTGTACCACTCTTTTCCATGACCTCCTTGGAACTTCCTCTGTAAAATCGTTGAAAAATTTTGTGATACTCATTCTGCGGAATACCAATTCCCTGATCCTCAATTTCCATTCTTACAAGATCGTTTCTTTTTTGTAACCGGATAAATATTTTTGAACCACACGGACTGTACTTGACCGCATTATCCAGAACGTTGATCACAGCTTCACCAAGCCACCTTTTATCCTGCATAATCGTGCATGTTTCCAGCTCTTTTTCATAGTCAAAAACGAATTCAATTTCTTTCTCATCCGCTTTAGGATAAGTGCGGTTCACAGCAGATATGACAGTATCCATAAGCGGAAGTTTTTTCTTATTAATCTGAATCAGTCCAGTTTCCATCTTGGATATTTCAAGAAGCGACTGCAATAATGTCTCCAGTCCATCCAGAGCACTCCGACAACGGATACGAAACTCCTCCTGTTCTGTGGCACTTAAGTCATTCTGCATCAGCACACTAAAACATGTATCCAAAGCTGCAACCGGTGTCTTTAACTGGTGAGAAATATCAGAAACCATTTCTTTCGTGTTCTCCTTTTCTGCCCTTGCTTCTTCCTTTATCAACTGAATATGATGTCCGATTGCTTCAAGCTGGTCATTCAATTTTTCCAGTTCTGCATGATTTTCCGTTTTCAGTAAATCATCAAATTTATTTTCACGGAATCTGATCAGAATTTCTTCCAACTGGTCTAAAATTTTCTGATGACACGCATCTTCTTTTTTCTTCCAATAAAGTAAAAAAGTCAAAAGAAGCACGCATATCACAGTGCTTACAGCACCGGTCACCATAACCTGATGCCGGAATTGCGAATAAAATGCATTCCCTTTATTCCCCCAGTATCCATATTGCTCCAATAATCGCCTTCCCTGTTCGTTAGTTTCAATATCCTTATCCTTAAGCAATTCCGAAACAGCATCCAGCCCGGAAAATTCTTCCTTTGCAGCAATCTCTGTCATAAGATTCATTTTATATTTATAATCTTCATAAAACACATACGTGGTAAAGCAATTTAATATTGCAAACAATAATATGACAGGTAATACCAAGGAGAGCACTACTGTAATCTTCTTGCGATATCTCTTTGTCACTGCCTTACCTCCTGATTCCATATATACCCAAGACCTCTGATATTCTTTATATAGACCGGTGCGGCCGGATTGTCTTCAATTTTCTCACGGAGCCTTCTGATACTGTCTCTTATACACATCTCCGAGCCCACGAGACTCGACGTC
>UQXF01000182.1 GCA_900544905.1 uncultured Clostridium sp. | reverse complement strand
GAGTAAGTTATACTTATGATGCGGAGAATACCCGTATCGCAACGACAGAAGATGGCTTAACAACAGAATATGTCACTGACACCGGAGGGTCTTTAAGCAGGCTTTTGGTGGCTTATGAGGCTGACAATACGGAAACAACGTATTATTACGGTGCAGAAGGATTAGCAGCCCAGTACAACAGTGGAACAGGGAAGTACTATGCATACCACTATGACAACATCGGCTCCACCACGCTGATTACAGCTAGGGACGGGCATGCCGTAGAGCGGTTCTCCTACGGAACATATGGAGAACTGTTAAAGGAGCCGATTACGAAGATACGGTTCCTGTATAACGGAAGCTATGGCGTGGCAACGGATTCCAACGGCTTGTATTATATGCGGGCAAGATACTATAACCCGGATATCAAGCGGTTCATCAACCAGGATATCAAGGTGGGCGACATCGGAAGCAGCCAGAGCTTAAACCGTTATGCGTACTGTGAAGGCAATCCAGTAAGCATGGTAGACCCGTTTGGGTTATGCGGTGAGGATGCGAATGACCAGGGAGAGAAGAGCAAGTATGAGAAGTGGCATAATTTCCTTGGGACAGCCGGAATATTCTGGGATGGCTTTGACCTGATTAACGGAGCACTGTATGCGGCAGAAGGAGACTATGTCAATGCGGCAATTTCCTTTGCCTGCGGAATACCGGCAGTAGGAAATATCGTGGCAGGAGTCGCGAAAACCAGCAAGGTAGCAAAGGCTATGAAGACGGCGAATAAGATTGCAGATATGTGTAAGTCTATTGGAAAAGCGGGAAACACGGCTGCGGGAATGAAGGCAGCCTACGATACCTACCAGACAGCACAAAGGGAATGCAATACGACTTCGGAAAAGATAGCCTATATGGCAGGAACGCTGATAACCGGTTATGCTGCAGGAAAAGCGGCGAGCTGGGGAGCGAATAAGCTGAAAAACCTTGCGAATAAGGCACTACCGAAGTTAAAGACAGCGGTGCAGGAGGGCGCCGGGAAGTTAGCCAGCAAAATCAGCAAGGGATTGAGTTCTTCTGGTTCCGGGCGGATGAACCGGAACAGAGGGTTTGTTGTGAATCCGTTTTATAAGGGTGGTAAAAAGACTTTTCAAACATATACAAAGAAAAATCCAGTAACTGGCGAGGTGTATTCTGGCAGAACAAGTGGAATAGGAACACCAGCAGAAAATGTCAGAAAGAGAGATGCGAATCATCATATGAATGATAAGGGGTTTGGACCTGCAGTGCTTGACAAAACATCAGATAATTATGAAGCAATTAGAGGAAGGGAACAAATATTAATTGACAATTATGGTGGTGCACAGTCTATGGGAGGAACATCTGGTAATGCTATAAATGGTATTGGACCGAATAATAAAAAGAAAGACATATATATTAATGCGGCGAAAGGAGAGTTTGAAGATATTGAGTAAATCGAGAAAATGTAGATTAAAGTTGGGAGATATATATGAAATTCCGTTACCCAATGGTATGAATGCTTATGGTCGACTATATAAAGAATGTATGTTGGCAATATATAATAAAATATGTGATAATGTAAGCGAATTACCAAAAGAAAACGATTATCGTTTTTTTGTTGGAGTATACAAGGATTTATTGCAAGATGGAGTATGGTCAGTGGTTGCTACTAGAAAATTTGATTCGGATGAAGAAGCATGGGCACCACCACAATGTATAGTTGATGCAATAACTAAAGTTGGCTCATTATATTACAAGGGCGAGATAATTCCATGCAGTTATGAAGAATGTAAAGATTTAGAGGTAGTGGCTGCATGGGATAGGAATCATGTGATAGATAGAATTATGGGAATTGATACATGGGAAAAGAGCATAGGAAAACCTATTAATCCTAATGAATAAAATTTAATTATATCTATTATGTCTCCACATAAGGACACACCAACAAAGTAAATTATTTTGCTTTTTAAATTAATCGTAATGGCTCTCACCGAAGGTGATATAATCCATGGAGATTAAAATTTAGAGAAACTTACAAAAAATTTGCCATTTGGGTACACATAAGGATAACTAAATCCAAAACTTCATATAGAGTTCAAACGGCATGATATAAACGCACTTTTTTCAAAACGAATTTTTGTTGCGAAAAGATAAGAAGGGCAACAGGGATACAGGCGGCTGCTACCGGATGACCGGAGAAGTGCGTATGACAGACTACACCTATGACGACCTGGGAAGAAACACCCAGGTGG
>UQXF01000181.1 GCA_900544905.1 uncultured Clostridium sp. | reverse complement strand
GTCGGCAGCGTCAGATGTGTATAAGAGACAGATATAGCATATGCCTTAGCCATTTGCAAGTATTCCCGTGTTTATCAGATTTTATATTTTTTGTGACATCCTCCCCCACCTGTAGAGGTGGGGGCTTCCCAACCTCGGCAAGTTTGATTCTCGTTCGATAACACTACTGTGCTAAGCATAAGCGAGCTATCCCCGTGTGTCCCACGGTTGTGTTATATTGTGTTAAGGTCATGCATTTACCAGCCGCATTCCCTCATTTCTGATATTTATCGCCGCATTTACATCTCTGTCATGATGGGTTCCACACTGTGGACAATCCCACTCTCTTAACGCAAGATTTTTCGTTTTTGCATTTTTGTAACCACAAATAGAACAGGTCTGGCTGCTTGCAAAAAATCTATCCACCTTCACAAGTTTCTTACCCTGTTCCTCCAGTTTGTATCTCAAAAATGTTGTGAACATTCCCCAGCCGTTATCCGAAACAGATTTCCCAAAATTTAGCGACCGCGACATTGCTTTCATATCCAAATCTTCTATACATACGCAATCATAGGCATTGGTTATCTGTCTTGACTGCTTATGCAGAAAGTCTTTTCGTTGATTGGAAACCTTTTCGTGAAGTTTTGCCACTTTAAGCCTCTGCTTATTGCGATTGTTCGAACCTTTCTGCATTTTAGAAAGCTTACGTTGTTCTCTCGCTAATTTTTTCTCTGCGTTCCTGTAATACCTTGGATAGGCAGGCTCCTTACCGTTGCTGTCACGATATAATTCATGCATGGAAAAATCTAAGCCTAAAAACTTTTGCAGTTCCTTTTCCTGTACTTGATCTTCATACTCAAAAAGAATACTTGCATAGTATTTTCCGCTTGGTGTCTGACTTACTGTTACAGATTTCAGTCTGTATTCACTTGGAACAGACCTGTGCTGTTTTAAGCGGACTTGTCCAATCTTAGGTAATCTCAAATATCCATTAGACAGAGTTATGTTCCCATTGATGCAGACCGTGGAATAGCTGTTTTTATTCCGCTTTTTTGATTTGAACCTTGGGAAACCTGTTTTCGGCTGTTTGAAAAAATTCTGAAATGCCATATCAAGATGCCTGAGTGATTGTTGTAATGCGATACTATCTGCTTCCTTTAAAAATCTGTATTCTTCTGTTTTCTTCATTGCAGCCATTTCTTTTGCACAAATGGTATATGTTACGTTTGTCTTGTTCTCCTCATACTGCCGAATCTTTCTATCAAGCCAATGATTGTATACCATTCTCACACAGCCAAAAGTCTTAGCAAACAAAATCCTCTGTTCATCATTGGGATACATTCTGAATTTATATGCTCTGTTTGCCATTCCAACACTTCCTTTTCCTCGAAAAACCGCCTGCGATACTTGAACACAAGCACAAGATGATAGTATAGTAAGAATACTAAATGTACGTTATTATCTCAATTTTTTATTATCCGACTAAAGATACTATACTATAATTAGGATGCTCTATCAAGTAGGTAGCAGACGCAATTCATCTCCCACCTTAGAGGTCGGAGTCTTCTTGCTAGAGCGTGTTTGAAAAATGCTTTCTGCAAGATGTGCGTTACAATTTGTGGGAGATTTCGCCTGAATGAGGGCGGCGTAGCGGGCTACGTCAACTGAATGAAGGCAAAATATACCGCAAATTGGGGCGTGCAGATTGCAGGAATGATTTTTCAAACACGCTCTAAGACGGTGAGAGGATGACAGCGAGAATTGAGATTATAATCTCAATTCTCGCCTGTCTTCTACTTTAATATTACTTTTCAGTTACTTTTACTTTTAAGTCAGCAGTTACCTTAGGATGTAACTTAATCTTTACATTATGAACACCAAGGCTCTTGATCGCTTCATTTACGGAAATCTTCTTTTTATCGATATCGTAACCAAGCTGTTCTTTCGCTGCTGCGGCAATTTCTTTTGTGGAGATTGCGCCAAATGTACGTCCGCCTTCTCCTACTTTCATCTTAAGCTCTACACTCTTATCTTTGAGTTCTTCTGCAAGAACTTTCGCTGCTGCTAACTGTTCTGCTGCCACCTTATCTTCATGTGCCTTCTGAAGCTTTAAATCATTGATATTTTTGTTGGTAGCTTCTACACCAAGCTTCTTTGGAAGGATAAAGTTTCTTGCATATCCTGCATTCACTTCCACTAACTGACCTTTTTTTCCAAGAGACTTTACGTCTTCTAATAAAATAACTTTCATTTTAAATCCTCCTATATCGAGTCTGTTTTTAACTCTTTTTTATAG
>UQXF01000180.1 GCA_900544905.1 uncultured Clostridium sp. | reverse complement strand
CGCGTAAGATCGTCGGCAGCGTCAGATGTGTATAAGAGACAGTATCTTCGCCATCCTTAAGGTAGTGTTTTTATTGGAAAAGTCTATGACAACATCTGCCTTTCGTTTTACCAGCTCCCCTGCTGCTGCAGGAATCGGCACTACCGGAATATCTAACTCATACATTCCAAGAACCGTTCCTACATCCTGATTTGCTATGTCGCTTTCCTCTCTGCAAATTGCACAGACAAGCTCATCCCTGCCATCCTCAATAATTTTACGTGCCAGTACCTTTCCGGCACGCCCTAAACCACAAACTGCTATCCGCATACTGTTTCTCCTTACCTGAAATTTTCCGGATTCATTGCCCTGTAGAACATATTTGTCAGCATGACAATATCAAACACCGGTAGTCCTACTGCTTCCTGAATGTCCTTTGTATATGGCGGCATATTGGTACATTCCAGTACTACTATGCCGATATCTCCATCCCTTGTCAGCTCCCTTGCCGCCTCTGTTAATTCCTTTCTGCAAACTTCTATGTCCACATAATCCCGGTTCTGGACAGTAAAGCTGGTAAACATTTCTCCCTCTTCCAGTCCCACAATCTTACACGGAATATTTTCAATCCCCACAGCCTTTAAATGCTGCTGCGTCAATGTCTTTTTGTTGGCTGTGAGAATACCGATTTTTTTGTTTTTTCCAAGCATCCGGGACAGCATTGGCACAAACAGCAATGCAGACGTAAAAACCGGTATGCTTACACTGTTACTGAGCTCCTCCTGGAATAGCGCCAGAAAACCACAGGAGGTTGTAATAGCCTTAACTCCTGCCGCTTCAAGCTCCTTCGCCCCTTCTATAAACGGCTGGATATCCTCCGATGTCAGTTCCAATACTACCTTTTTGGGAGTTCCTCCCTCCACCTTTTTATAGAGCACCGGAAAATCCCATGTTCTGGCATTACCGATATCTCCGCAGATTCTGGGAAACGTAGAATCCAGCATCAGTACCCCAATGTCATAACCATATATATTTTGACCGCCTTTTACAATGCCATTCAATCAAAGCACCTCCATTACCATATAATTGACCATACACCATCCTTGTTTTCTGTTATTATTTCCAACGTATTTTCCACCCTGTTAAGAGTTTCAAAGCATTCCCTCCGGGAGCTGCCGGAAACCAGAATGGGTCCATACTTCGTTGTATCATCTGACAACTCCTTCACATGGGCGCCCTCCTTCAGGCTGTCCAGACACACCTTATCCACACCGGGAATCTCCTTCACCTCAGCTGCATTTCTAATCTGCTTTATAATGCCCTCTTTAAGAGCAAAGCATCTCCATGCCGAAACCCTCTTATCCAGCTTCAGCTTATCAATGTCCGCCACCTCATCCCGCAGTAAATAATTTAACAGCATTTCATTTGTATTAATTCCTGACGCCCTCGGTGTTAAATCAGAGGACAGATACACACCTCCGCCCCTGGCTGCAATCTCCACCAGATATACCTTGTCCTGTTTTTCGCTGTAGATATACTCGCCATGGGTAATCCCAAATTCCAGTCCAAGACCCTCAACCAGCTTTTTATTTGCATCCAGAACCTGCTTTTCAACCCTGTCTTCAACCATGGCAGCAGAGGAAAACATACACATTTTGGAAATATACATACCCTTTTTATCAAAATATTCCTTAATTCCCAAATCCAGATTAATATATTTTCCATTCATGGCAAAGCCATCTGCCAGATATTCCCTTCCCTCAATAAATTCCTCCACAATCACGGATTTCGTGCTGGAAAAGCCAATGCTTTTCTCGAAATACACATCCAAATCCCCAGGTGTATCTATCCTGTATACCCCCCGGCTCCCGCTGCTGTTGGTGGGTTTTATAATAATTGGGAATTCCATATTCTTTATACATTCCCTTGCCTCTGACAGACTCTCTGCCAGCGCAAACTCCGGCACATTCACACCAATATGTTTTGCAGCCCGGCGCATTTCATATTTATCTGTGAATTGAATCGCTCTTTCATACCCAATTCCTTTAAGCCCCATCTGTTCCGCCACATATGCAGCCGCCGGAACCGAGACATCTGTCTGGTCGGTGGTAATCGCATCAATGTGCTCCTTCCGGGCAATTTCCAATATCTGCTCCTTATTCCTGGTATCACAATCATAGAACTTATCTGCCACCTTAATTCCCGGATAATCCCCTTTGGGACTAATTGCAACCACATAAGCACCTTTTTGTTTACAAATATTTATAAAAGGAAGCTGACCCGCACCAGCTCCTAAAATCATTATTTTCTTCATTTCTGCCACCTGTCTCTTATACACATCTCCGAGCCCACGAGACTC
>UQXF01000179.1 GCA_900544905.1 uncultured Clostridium sp. | reverse complement strand
ATTTTCTAAAAATAATGTACTGTAAAAAAAGTGACATTATTAAAAGTTATTGACATGCGATACACTTTTTTTCAGTTTTTTTCTATTTCAGCCTGATTACAATTTGTACTCAAATATGCACCTCCTACTCCCGGTTGTCCTTCAAGCTTTCTACCATACTGGTTTTCTTTACCTTGCGCCTTAAAATTGCCAGTGACAATGCATAGCTGACCATAATAATCACTATAAATTCTATCACTGATTTGGGATAAATTGTTGTCTCAATATAGGTCTTATACTGACTGACACTCATTTCAAAATTAAGCCTGCAGGCAGCCACACCGGCAAGCAGGCTTAACACAATTCCAATTGGAACCAATGCATGATAAACATTGGTTACCATACGGTTAATCTCCTTATCGTGATAGCCTAACACCTTCAGCATGGACAGTGATGCGGTGTTTTCGGAAATCAGCATATTTACCATCAGATAAACGGTAACAACACAGATAACTGCCCCGAACACATAAACAATTCCCATCATGCTGTTCATCGATACCACAACTGCATCAATCTGGTCTGCCAAATACTGTTTGGTAATCTCATTGGTAATCTCACTCTCATCAATATCCAGCTCCCTGTCACTCATCAGCACATTATAGCAGCCCTCCGGCAGACCAAGGAGTGTACATGCCTTTTCTCTGGAGGTATATAAAACACACTGGGAATCATTTTCCACAATCCCGTCGATGGTTACCGTATACTTTTCTCTGGAGGCAGGCTCCACAAAGGTCAGTTCATCTCCTTTGCCCACACCGTAATTCATTGTTCCCATACTGGATATATAACAGCCCCCATCCGTTAAATCTGCATTTTCCCCGGAAGCCTGTTTTGTATTGACATATTTATCATCATCCATTCCCATCAAAAGCATGGTATCATCCTTGATTTCCACCTCAAAGGAGGCAGACAAAATCTTAACTGCACCTTCTAAATCAGCCGGTTCTTCCTCCGTCCCCGCATCTGTTTTTAATTCTGAAAGAAAGTATTCGTATTCAAAAGTACCGATGGTATCCACGGTCTTACTGACATACGAATCCATGGAATCAATGCAGGCAAGACAGAATACAATTACAAAGCCTCCTATCAGGATACCAAGAACAACCACAACACTTCTTCCCCAGTTTCCAAAAATCTGACGGATTTTGTACTTTGTCTGAAAGGATATATTGGCATTTGCCAAACGCAGTTTTTTCTTGTTCTTCTTATAGGAATTCCCGCTAATCATACCGATAACATTGCCCTTCATAACCCGCATCGCTGTAAAATACACTGTCAAGAAATAAACAATTACGGGAAATAGTATGGCAAAGACAAGTTTATCCGGAGTAAAGGAAATCGAAACAGGAAGCGGTTCTGTCTTAACAAAAATCAATTCCATAATAGAATCTTTTAGAATCTGAGCCAGCACCAGTCCCACCAGACTTCCACTTATCCCCGGTATCACACCGAAAAAGCTGTAATGCAATGCCAGTCTGCTCTTTTTATAACCCAGTGCCTGTAACACACCGATTAACTTCTGCTCCTGTCTGATTTTCCTTCCAAGTACAATGGCAATCATCAAAACTACAAATAAAACCATGAATGGCAGGATAATACCGGAGTAAACCTCCGTACTGTCAATATCGTCCGTCAAAGTGTTTATTCTGGTATTGTTCTCTGCTTTCAGGTAATAATTTGTCTCAAAGCTGTCATAAAGTGCAGCCCGGAACTCATCTTCGTTGGTATCCTCACCATATCTGACCGAATAATACCGGTTCACCTTATCCTCAGGAATCCCGGCAAATGCTTTGTCTGTCACAAGTGCCAGTCCAAATACATCCGATACCGCATAGGTATCCTCTACATTTTGCAGGCAGAACATATAATCAGGACGCACAAACCGTCCCACCACATGATAAGTTTTCCCTCCAACCTCAACCGTGCTCTCCCCATTCCGCAGTCCATGACTGTCTGCTATATGGGAAGTCAGAAGGAGTTCATTGTCATCTTCTAAATCTCTGCCTTCGGATACTTCATATCCATTTACCTTCTTCTGCCCTGTAATAAGACGAAGCACATAGGTCTGCTCTCCGTCTGTCACATCATAATCTGCATAAAGCTGCTCCTCAATGGCAACATGATATGTCTTTTCCAATTCTGCAATATCCTCATCCGTCATTGCCTTATTTGTTGTAAACTGGGCATCCTCCAGATGACATTCCTTATAGAACCTGTCAACATACGCTCTCCGTCCGTCTGCTCCGCATGAGAATATCAGATACAGGAGGACTGCCAGCATTGTAAGAATTCCCACACACAGATAAAAGGATAGATTATTTTTAATATTTCTCTTATATCTTTTATTCCTGTCTCT
>UQXF01000178.1 GCA_900544905.1 uncultured Clostridium sp. | reverse complement strand
AGATGACGTCGAGTCTCGTGGGCTCGGAGATGTGTATAAGAGACAGCTTCAGAAGATGAACATCCCGACAATCATCTTCGTAAATAAGATAGACCAAAATGGAATCGACCTGCGGCGTGTTTACCAAAGCATCAAAGATAAACTTACCAGTGATATGATTGTCATGCAGGAGGTTGCCTTGTCGCCCAAGATAACCATAACCGATATTTCTGATTTGGACAAATGGGATATTGTTATTTCTGGAAGCGATGAACTGTTAGAACGATATGTTGCAGAGGATCCTTTGGATATACAGGAATTACAATATGAAAAGTGCAAAAGAACCAGATGCTGCTCTTTGTTTCCTGTTTATCATGGGAGTGCAAAAGACAATTTAGGAACAGAAAAACTGATCGAAGCGATTACAGAAACTTTCATTACAGAAACAGACGATATTCAGTCTGAATTATGTGGATATGTTTTTAAGGTTGAGTATACAGACCGGAAAAAACGGCTTACTTATTTACGCCTGTATCATGGGACGCTCCATTTACGGGATGAGCTGCCGCTGTCAAAAAAGAAAAAAATAAAGATTACAGAAATGTGTATTCCGTTAAATGGTGAAATCGTCCCGGCTGACCATGCTGATCCGGGAGAAATTGTTGTTTTAGCTGATGATACTTTGAAACTGAACGACATTCTGGGAAACGAAAAACTCTTACCTCAAAAAACACGGATCGATGATCCCATGCCATTACTTCGGACAACCGTAGAGCCGCAAAAGCCGGAGCAAAGGGAAGCCCTGTTAAATGCCCTCGTAGAGATCGCCGATACAGATCCTCTTTTGCATTTTGACATTGATACTGTTACCCATGAGATCATGTTATCTTTTTTGGGAAAAGTACAGTTAGAAGTTATTTGTTCGCTATTAGAAGAAAAATATCATGTGGGCGTGGTTACGAAAGAGCCTTCGGTTATTTATCTGGAAAGACCGCAAAAAAAAGCGAGCTGCACGATTCATATTGAAGTGCCGCCGAATCCGTTTTGGGCATCTATTGGTTTGACTGTAACACCGCTTCCTATTGGAAGCGGAACACAATATAAAAGCGAGGTATCTCTCGGATATTTAAACAAAAGTTTTCAAAATGCCGTCATGGAGGGGGTGCGTTATGGAATGGAGCAGGGCTTATATGGCTGGGGAGTGACAGACTGCCAAATTTGTTTTGATTATGGAGTTTATTACAGTCCGGTCAGTACCCCCGCTGATTTTCGTTTTCTTGCACCTATCGTGTTGGAACAGGCATTGAAAAAAGCAGGAACACAGCTGTTGGAACCATACCTTTCCTTTACTCTTTTTGCGCCGCAGGAATATCTTTCACGGGCTTATAATGACGCACCAAAGTATTGCGCAATAATTGAATCAACCAGACTTGAAAAAGATGAAGTTATTTTTAAGGGGGAAATCCCTGCCCGTTGTATCGGTGAATATAGGAATGATTTGAATTTTTATACAAATGGAAGAAGTGTTTGTATTACAGAATTAAAAGGGTATCAGGAAACTTCCGGCGAGCCTGTGTTTCAGCCACGCCGCCCGAACAGCCGTTTAGATAAGGTTCGCCATATGTTTCAGAAGATAATGTAACGTCTTGCGCAATGCAAGCGTTCATTGCTGGCTATTGCGAAATATCATTGATAAAATCAGTATCAGAGAGGAGAAACTATTTTGAACCAGGAACAGACGAATATTACAACAGGAAAGCAAATACGTCATCTGCGAACACAATTGGGAATGACACAGGAAGAACTAGCCGGGGAATTGAATGTTACCCGGCAGGCACTATCGAATTGGGAGAGAGATGTTAATGAACCCGATTTAAATATGTTGAAAAAAATTTGCTTTCTTTTTGGAGTCAACATGGACGATTTTGCGAAGGAGGTAATAACAAAGATGGAAACATATGAAAAAAAGGAGAAACGACAATTTAATAAGTACGATATGGCAATTGGACTTTTTTATGGTGTTGGTATATTTCTTGGCATTGGTATTTTCTTTGTTGGCGGTTTTATGACAATGTCAGGTGCAGGGTGGGGAGCATCACTATTTGGCGGTGGCTGTTTTTCTCTTGTATTTGGCTTGATATGCCATGCAGTTATTACATTGAGAAGAAATGACAAATGATGACATATCCTGCTTTCTATACTTTTCGGTAATACCGAGTAAAAAAAGCCGCTGCTTTTGGCTTTCCAATAGCGGCGGCTTAATGCAAGCGGCGGCAAAGGGAAATATCCTTTGAATACCTTACAGAAGAAAAGTTTTGCAGCATTACAAAAATAAAAGCCTATACCATTTTGGAAAGAAAAGATACATAATAGTCAAGACGGCAACAATCAGAAGTTATGGAGGGTAACAATGGAATATAGTAAGGA
>UQXF01000177.1 GCA_900544905.1 uncultured Clostridium sp. | reverse complement strand
GTAATTGTACAGAGACTCTTTGCTATGTAAATAGTCAGGTGAAAAGGTTAATTGAACTATTTCACCTGACTATTTTTAGAAATATAAAATCTGGCGGGGCGAAACTCAGGTCATTGCTCAGTAACCACGAAATAAATGAAGATGATTAATCGGAATGATGATAAGCTGTTGATGACATTAGCGGAAAATATAGAGCGATAATAAAAGTGTATATAAAAATTTGCAAGGGGCTGTCGCTTTAACGATTTCTAAATCTGAACTGCTCCCCGTCAAGTAGACAATTGAAAAAATATAAATTTTTCCTACCAGCAGAAATTTATCTGCTGGCAGTTTTTATGCAGCTTGCAAGTAAATTTCATGTTTTTCCATTGGTGTTAAAATTCCAAGATTCCTTTGCAAACGTTTGTTGTTGTAGTAATCTATATAATCTTCGATCATTTTTACGAGAGTACTCCTATCAGTGAATCGTTTTCCATAGTATCGCTCTCTCTTCAGAATTCCCCAAAACCCTTCCATTGGTCCATTGTCGATACATTTAGCAACTCGCGACATGCTTTGTATTATTCCAGCATTTACAAGTTTTGTATGAAATGTCCTGTTCGTATATTGGAACCCCCTGTCACTGTGAAACAGTGGCTGCGCACCAGGATTTCTAAGTAAAGCATTGTCTATCGTATCAAACACCAAAGCATTGTTGTTCTTATCACGAATAACATACGAAACAATCCGTCTATCATATAGATCCAGTATTGCACTTAGATAAACTTTATGCTTTTCCATTCCAATATAATAATGGAATTCTGTCACATCAGTGAGCCATTTTTCATTTGGTGCTTTGGCAGTGAACTCCCGATTAAGTATGTTTTCCGCTATATACTGAGGGTTTGCAGCCTGTCTTGTGCATCCGTTGTTAGAATACTTGACAGTTGATTTTATATTAAGTTTACGGCAAATGCGTAGTACACGTTTATCGTTTACATCAATACCATGATATCGTTCCAAATCATCTCTGATTCTTCGATAGCCTTTATCCGGTGAGTCTGTATGAATCTTTTCTATCTCGTCAGCAATAAGCCTATTCTTTTGCTCACTTTTAGGAATTTCTCTGTGTAGCCATTTATAATAAGCTGCTCTAGAAACATTACCAAGTTTACAAAGTGCAGCAACTGAATAATTATGATCTTCATGTTCTTCTTTGATTGCCTGATATATATGTTCATGACGGATCAGGCTTAGCCCCGCCTCCTCTCTATTTCTTCGAGTTTTTTTAAAAAAGATGCCTCCATTTCAGCACGTTCTTTCTCTGCTTTTAAAATTTTAACTTCAGCACGCAGCTTTTCTAATTCACTCATTTCATCGGGACGTTTTCGTTTGCCACGGTTATCTCTTAAAGCTTCCACTCCACCAGCTTCATATTTGACTATATAATTGCGAGCCTGTTGATAGGACACCTGGTATTGTTCTGCTGTTTGGGCATAATTACGATCATGTGCGATACAATACTGTACTATTTCAACCCGTTCTTCAAAAGTGGTTTTTCTTCCTTTGGTCATGATAATGCTTCCTCCTGTTCCAGAAGATTTTAATTCTACATGACCATTATACTTCTTTATCCAAGTTTGTAACTTACCTTTTGAACGGATCCCGTATTTTTTGCAAATATCATTTTGAGAACCATGGCCTGCTAAATAATCTAAGACTGCTTGTTGTTTCAATTCTTTGGAATATTTTTTATTTCCTTTCAATGTGAATGCATTTACTCCCATAGATTCATAGTTTCGAATCCATTGTTGGACAGATGCAAGACTTACATCAAACATATCGGCAATTCGCCGTTGGCTTTCTTTTCCATCCAGATATAGATTTACAGCATATGTCTTATCCTCAACAGATACTTTTCTTTTAGACATAAAATATGCTCCCTCCTAAGTGACAAGTTTTTATTATTTCACTTGTCTACCTAGAAGGGAGCATATCATATATCCTTTTGGTATATTTTTCTTATTCTATCACAGTATCGTGTTATTCTTCCATCAGTTTTCAAACCAAGTAGTAAAATGTAAAAAAACTTGCAAATCCATCTTCTTTCCGTTAATATATTGACAACAAACAGGGAAAGGAAAGAAGGTATGTTTCAAACAATTATTGGTACAATCAGTTCTTTTATGTACAGCAAGCTGCTGGTCATTCTACTGATTGGTGCGGGAGTCTATTTTACAATCCGCACAAGATTTCCGCAGGTAAGATTATTTAAGAATGCTTGTGGATCCGTGATGGAAAAGCCGGAGGATAAAGGGACAATTTCCTCTTTTCAGGCACTTATGGTTTCAACAGCATCCCGTGTGGGAACGGGAAATATTGTCGGGGTTTCATCGGCGATTTGTATAGGTGGATTTGGTTCTGTATTCTGGATGTGGGTGATTGCGATCATCGGAAGTGCATCTGCACCTGTCTCTTATACACATCTCCGAGCCCAC
>UQXF01000176.1 GCA_900544905.1 uncultured Clostridium sp. | reverse complement strand
CTGTCTATTGCTTTCTAGTGATAAGGTGTTTACAATACTCATGAAGGGCTCCTTTGTTTGTATTATTAATGGCTTTGAACACCTTAATTTTACCACAAACGGATGCTCTTTTTTTATTCACTTGATAAGTGAAAAGCAATATTCAATTAAAATATAGTAACTATGTGGCTTTCAGCCACTTTCACGGCTACGCCGTGAATAATCCAGGTTTAATCTAAATTATTCACGGAACAGTATCTGAAGCGATAACTGTGCCATGAATCTAAAAATTGATCCATGCAGCCATAACATCACTCAATTAACCCGTCAAAAGGGTATAAAATCCCTGTGGCAGAGTTCAGAGTGCAATTGTTAAGCTATCAAGGTTCGTTAATAGTTGCTATTCCAGCTGTACATTCAGCTTACCGATATTTGAAAGTGTCTCATAGAATTCATTCTTATAAGGGCAGCTACTGCACAGCTTGAATGTGATATATCTTGCTGAACGAATTATTTTTGCAGCAATCTTCAGCAGTTTTAAACGGACGGTATCTATGCGTTGTTTTCGCATGTTTGCTGATAACGCCAATCGTCTAAACCAATTAAATATGTTATACGCAAGAGCGTGTACCTGAAGTCTGTTGGCATTTACGATTCTAGCATGGCTACTTACAGAAGCGAAATCAAAACCAGATTTGCTTTCTTTGATGAAGTTTTCCATCCGTCCTCTTTTGCAGTAAAATTTTATGAGATACTCTGGTGAGGAATCCATGTTTGTGACAACAAATGTGTACATGTAAACCATCTGGTTTTCCGGCTTTTCAACCTTGCAAACCACACGCCTTTCATAAGGCCATGGACCTGCTTTGTACATGAATTCACCATAAACTACCGCATAATCAACTTTGTTATTCCTGGTGATTTCATCAAGCTCATCCACAAGATGGGATGCTTTTTCACGGAGAATACCATTCTCCTTCAGCCGGATGACATAGCTTGTGCCATTTTCCTCGCACTGCTTGTAAAGGTCAGGCGTAGCAAAACCGCTGTCACCCCGAAGCAGAATTTGGATTGTTGGATAATCATTCAGATATTCATCAAGTATCAGTTGCAGGAAGTCAACCACTCCAGTGCAGGAATACTGTGTTCCATCACGAAGTTGGATTTTTATCAGATCCCCAGTCATTCCATCATAACAGACAAGTGGATGGTATCCATTGCTCCGATAATGAAAGTTAAAGGCTCTGCCTTCCTGTTTACCGTATGCATCAAGAAGAGTGGAATCCAGATCCAGAATAACAGCCTGTGGCATCTGAATACTGTAAACTCTTTTTCGAAGTATTCTGCCAATCGTAAGGAATTGGTTTAAAGTATCTTCATCCATACGGTTAAAGAATCTTGATACCGTAGGTTGTGATGCTAAAGCATCTTTATTTAGTACTGCTTTAAATACTGGGTCATTTGTAAGTTCATCTGAAGCATCATCTTCAAAATAACCTGCAATAATCATATAGATTATCTGAAGGAGATTCTCCTTGTCAGTGTGATATCTAAATGATGCAGAATCATTTGTCTTAAATGAGTGACTGAAAAGTTTATCAATGCCAAGTTTGCTTACGAATTCTTTGATAAGAAGTAAGCCTGCATCGGAGGATAAATCTCCTCCATCAAAATTTATTTTAATCTGTCTATTGCTTTCTAGTGATAAGGTGTTTACAATACTCATAAAGGGCTCCTTTGGGTTATTATTTAAGATTCGACACCTTAATTTTACCACAAATGGATGCTCTTTTTTCATTCATCTGATAGGTGAAAAGCAATATTCAGTTAAAATATAGAAACTATGTGGTTTTCAGCCACTTTCACGACTGTGCCGTGAATAATCTAGGTTAAATATTTTGTCCAAAAAGAAAGAAAATGCGGCGGTGACAGTTTATACACTGCAACGGACAAAATTATCTCAAACAGATGTAGATAACTTTAATGCACAGTATCCTAAACTGGATGTGAAGTACACAAAAGTATTTCATGATCGTTTTTTAATTCTTGATAAAATGAAAGCATATCATGTGGTGCGTCTTTGAAGGATGCAGGTAAAAAATGTTTTGGAATTAATCTGATTGAAGATGCAGGTATTGTAAGAGATATTTTACAGAGATTGGAATTGGAAACAGAAGAATAGAAAAATAAGTTATGCAGAGAAAGGCGTGAGTCATAGAAAGGTGGCTTGCGTCTTTTTCTGTCTGGAAAGGAAGTGAGATAGAATGGCACAGGTCTTTTGTGTAGAACGAAATAAGAATTTTACGGTAATGAGCAACCATCATTTCAAGAACAAAGATTTGTCATTAAAGGCAAAGGGACTGCTATCTCTGATGTTAAGTCTGCCGGAGGACTGGAATTACAACATGCAGGGGCTGGCATCTTTGAGCCGGGATGGAATTGATTCTGTAAGGTCAGCAATTAAAGAATTGGAATATTACGGGTATGTGGGGCGAAATATGATCAGAAATGAATATGGGCTTTTTACGGATAAGGAGTATATTATCTGGGAGATTCCAATCGGGCAGGAAAATGATGTTATCAAATATGAATTATAAAATAACCCTGTCTCTTATACACATCTGACGCTG
>UQXF01000175.1 GCA_900544905.1 uncultured Clostridium sp. | reverse complement strand
ACGAGATGACGTCGAGTCTCGTGGGCTCGGAGATGTGTATAAGAGACAGTGATTAAGGAGGGGAAAATTTATGGAAAGAAAAAGAAAACTGTTATATTTAACATTGATGAGTATTATGCTTTTTCAAATGGCAGGTTTAGGGAAAATGTCTGTCTGTGAAGCTTCAGGGACGGGTAAATATTTCACACAGGGAAAACTGTATTATCATACCATATCCAGTAATAAAGTAGAGGTGTGTGCAACCAGGCAGACGACCGGAACTTTGAAAATTCCGGGGTATGTTACACATAAAGGGAAAAAGTATAAGGTTACCAGAATTGCTGATTATACGCTTTATAACCAGGATAAGCCGGTTACAGAGAAAACAGCAGATGGTTCTTCTGTGGCGGTGGAGCTTGCGGGCTATCATTCTTATAGATACGACAGAAAAGATAAAAAATCATTGCCAGCAAATATTGATTATATTTCTGGTTCAGATATAACAAAGGTAATTTTGCCGAACACATTGACTTATATCGGAGAGGGGGCATTTAGCGGCTGTAGGAAGTTAAGAACAGTAGAGTTTGCAAAAAAGTATAAAAAGCTTACTATAGGTAAAAATGCATTTGGCGGCAATAAGATAAAGAACCTTACATTTCCTGTGGGTACATATGAATTAAAAGAAAATGCAGCTGGGACTGCAGGTATAATTTCTATTCCGGCTACGGTTAAGAAAATTGGTCCGGGAGTTGTAAATGCGAAAACAAAAAAGGTTATAATCAGCAAAAAGAATAAAAATTATAAGATGAAAGCCGGAATTTTGTATACAAAAAATGAAAGGACATTGGTTGGGGTGTCCGGAGCAGCAAAACAGACAATTAAGATTTCGGGAAAGACGAGAAAGCTTGGTGCGAAGGCATTTGCCGGGACGAAGGTAAAGAAGGTAATACTTAACAATAAGATTACGGATATTCCAAAGGGTGCCTTTTACAACTGCAAAAAGCTGGTTTCCGTCAGTGGGGCAAGTCATATAAAAACGGTTAAGTATGCTGCTTTTGCCAATTGCCCAAAACTAACTGCAATTGGCAAAACTTTATCGCTCACCAAAATTGAAAGAGCTGCCTTCTGGGGAGATAATAATTTAAAGCTTGAGCTTTCCGAAGCTATCAGAGATATTGATGTGTATGCATTTAGTGGAACCGTGACGGATACAATTGTGAAATTGACTGTTGCCCAGGGGAATCCTGTATATTCTGTCCGGAATTCTCTCTTAATAAAAAATGATGGAAACGAAAAAATAGTTATGATGCAGATGGAAGATGTAAATGAATTAATCATACCGGATGCTGTAACAGATGTGGCAGTGGCACTGGGAGGCGATAAATGCAATTCTATTGTTTTTCCTGCAACTTTGCTTTCTCAGGAGGGAAAAATCAATGCAGCGGGAGGAAGGATAGTTTATCAGGGAATGACAGCCCCGAAGCTGGGAGAGGATTTCGACATCAGGGTATCGAATGAGAAAGTGACAACTATATTAGTTCCTGCTGGAACCCTGCAAAGCTATAAAAGGGTAATTGCTGATGTGATTATGGCAAGGGATGATTATGATATATGGGATATTGGTGATGTTGTGATAAAAGAAAATTAACTGCACATTTGCAGTGGTCTATCATTAATAGGGATAAGTGTTTAAGGGCGGAAACCGGATTTACGGTTTTCCGTCCTTATTTTCTTATAATAATCAAATCTGCCCTTTTATTCAGGTAGGCAAGCTCTTCCTCATTTCTTGTGGTATATAAGGTGTATTGGTTCTGCTTGTTAAATACTACAGATATCTTTTTGGTATAGAGACCGGAATCTGGTTCAAATTCGTCAATCAGCAGACTGGCATCATACTGTTTTAAAATCTCATAGGTCTGCATCAGTCCGATGCCGCTTCCGGAATCGTCCGCATGGGTGGTCATCTGCTTCTGTCCAAGGGCGGCTAATACCTCTTTTGTAAAAGGGATTCCACAGTCAAACACATGGATACAGTAGTGCTTGGAAAGCATGCCGATATTTAACAGGATATATTTTCCGTTATTATATTTGGTGGCAATAATGGCATTTTCCAGTAAATCTGCCAGCAGGGTGTTGAGGGAAGCCTCATCTGCGGTGGTTTCAAGGAAGTCCTTTACATTACAGTCCAAGGTAACATGGAATGTGATGTCTGCATCTGCCGCCTTCTGCTGTATATACTGCAGAAGATTATCAATACTGGTGACGCCACAGGAGGGGAGCTTCTCCCCCGGTCTGCTTTGAGAGCTGACCATGCCTTTACGGTCCTTGGATAACCGGTTTAATTCTTCTAACAATTCCATTCCCCTTTCGGAGTCCTTTGCAGCCGGACTGCTCTCTTTGATATAGGTCCGTACCGCGTATTCCATGGCGGGAATTAACTTGTTATCTTTATGGATAATTTTTGCCAGCTGCTGGTTGTCCTGTTCCAAGGCTTCGATGTATTGCTGTTTTTCCAGCAATTCTGCATTCAGGGATTCGATATTTTTCATGTTCAGCTTGTCGAGATAAGTCTTTGTCAGCTTGTCTCTCCAATATAGGTACTGTCTCTTATACACATCTCCGAGCCCACGAGACTCGACGTCATCTC
>UQXF01000174.1 GCA_900544905.1 uncultured Clostridium sp. | reverse complement strand
CGAGATGACGTCGAGTCTCGTGGGCTCGGAGATGTGTATAAGAGACAGATGCTACCCTCATATAGGACAATGAAATATAAAAGTCCTATATGGGGGTATTTTCATGTTCAGAAAGAGTAAGATAGAACCAGTAGAAAAAGTAAAAATAGTCGAACGCTACCTTGCAGGAGAAATTAGCATACGGCAAGCAGGAAAAGAATTGGGAGTTGATCATCATAGTATTCGAAATTGGATTTCTATTTATCAGTATGATGGACCAACTGGATTACTCAATCAACCGAAAAACAAATCTTATTCAAAAGATTTAAAAATATCTGCTATAAATGATTATCTTAACGGAGAAGGATCTCTTCAGGATATTTGCACAAAATACGGAATTCGTTCACACAGACAGCTTTCCGATTGGATTAAGGTGTATAATTCTGGTGGAATATTAAAAACATCCACTGGAGGTGCTTACATGAAAAAGGCAAAGAACACTACACTTGATGAGAGATTAAAAATAGTAACAGATTGTCTTGCAAATGATAAGAATTATGGTGCAATGGCACTCAAATATGATTGTTCCTATCAACAAGTACGCAATTGGGTAATACGATACGAAAAGATGGGTCAAGCGGGTCTGGAAGACAGACGTGGACGTCGTATAGCTTCTCTTCCAAGCAGAACACCTGAAGAAGAGCTACGTGACAAGATAGCTGAACTGGAAAGAAGAAATCTAGACTTACAAATGGAGAATGATCTGTTAAAAAAAGTCAGAGAACTGGAAAGGAGGGGTCGCTATCTTTAATCCATCGGTTAGCCGAATATGAAGCCATCCAAAAACTATCGTCTACTAAGCATTATCCCATAGATAGACTTTGTAAATATCTTAATGTTACACGTTCTGCGTATTACCGCTGGGTAAAATATCCGAAAAGTAATAATGAACTTCGAAACGAAAGACTATCCACTGAAATCCAAAGGATTCATAACCAGCATCCAGATATGGGATACCGAAGGATTCGTGATGAATTAGATGGACATAAAGGAATTCATGTGAATGATAAACGAGTACTTCGTATTTGTAGGAAATACGATATAAAATCAAATATTAAATGGAAACCTAAGAGTTGTACCAGAGGAGACAGAAATCCTGATCACATAGCAAAAAACTATTTACACCGTGAATTTCACGCCGAAAAACCGAATGAAAAGTGGCTTACAGATGTTTCTGAATTTAAATACTACAACGGAATAGAAGTTCATAAAGTTTATCTGAGTGCTATTTTAGATTTATATGATAGAAGGATTGTTTCCTTTAAAATCAGCGATCATAATGATAATCCATTAGTTATGGACACGTTTGATGAGGCTGTCCGTCAGGAGCCAGATGCACACCCATTAGTTCATTCTGATCGAGGCTTTCAATATACAAGCGCACAGTTTTATACTAGATTAAAAAAACATCATATGAAGCAGAGTATGTCTAGAGTTGCCCACTGTATTGACAATGGACCAATGGAAGGGTTTTGGGGAATTCTAAAACGAGAAATGTATTATAAACAGCGTTTTAATGACAGAAGCTCTTTGATTACTGCGATAGCTAATTACATAGATTACTACAACAACCAACGACTTCAAAGGAAACTGCATGTAATGACACCAATGAAATATCATGAGCAATATACAAAAGCAGCATAAAATATCGCCAGCCATAGCATGGCTGACGATACAAAAATTTATTATTTTTTATTGTCCTCTTGACGGGGAGCATACCATGGCTGAAAAGCAACAAGAAAGTGGCTTCATTTTTTTGAACAAGTATGGCGAGCGTATTACTACTCGTGGCATTTCTGGACAGCTAAAAAAATTAGCGGTGAGATATAATATCAATCCTGCAGTGGTATATCCACATTCATTCCGGCACCGATTTGCAAAAAGTTTCTTAGAACGCTGCAATGATATAGCGTTTCTTGCTGACCTTATGGGACATGAAAGCATTGAAACTACCCGTATTTATCTCAGAAAAACATCCACTGAACAGCGTGAAATCGTAGATACAATCATAAATTGGTAACGGGAAAGGCATGCACTCCAGAAGTTTGAAGTGTATGCCTGATTTTACAAAATATCACAAGATTTTATTAAAACATTTACTTTTTCTACAATTCTTTTTTGCTCATTTACCGGTGGAAGTGGTACTAAATAATTAAAAATAAAGTCTTTCCCTACACGTTGTTGTCCAGCTGTTCCACTAAAATTTTTCATGCCGTTTTGGATAAAATCATGAGTTTTGCAAATCATTAAAAAGTAAGGTATATATAACATTTTTGTGTAATCACGAAGAACATGAAGCTCTGTAGTTCCTGCACCATAGCCACTTGGAAGGTCGTGAATCACAGCAGATTTTCTATTTTGAAAACAGGGTGTGATTTTGGCGATTACAACATCATTATTTGCAAAATGTGTAAAACCAGATTTTACATCTTTCCATAGCTTTGTTTCATAGGTATGACCGCTGTGAAATCCATCTTTTAATAGTGGCATTGGCATAAATCCGACAACCGTATCGTCAGCTATATTGTTTCTCGGATTGATAGTAAATAACGATCCTAGTCTAATCCTGTCTCTTATACACATCTGACGCTG
>UQXF01000173.1 GCA_900544905.1 uncultured Clostridium sp. | reverse complement strand
AGTCTCGTGGGCTCGGCGATGTGTATAAGAGACAGGAGTACATTCCTCCGGCTGGTTTTGATAAAACAGACGGAATTCCTTTATAAAAAACTGATGGGAGCCAAAACAAAACACATCGGAGGCTGTCTGTCCGCCAGAATAACGGGTTCTTCTGATGTTTGCGGCAATCCTGGATAAAAGCTCCTTCACCCGATAAGGCTTTGTCACATAATCATCTGCCCCCAATTCCAAGCCCTGTACAATATTTGCCTCTTCCCCCACCGCAGTCAGAAAAATAATGGGAACCTGTTTATTCCGGTTCCGGATTTCCCTGCAAAAATCAAATCCGGTTCCATCAGGAAGCATCACATCTAATAAAATCAAATCCACCTCACTCGCCAGCACCTCTCTGGCTTTTTCCAGACTGCCCGCATGTGCCACCTCATAGCCTTCTGCCCGTAACGCATATTCTGTTCCCATGGCAAGGGCAAAATCATCCTCCACCAGTAAAATTGTTCCCTTCATACTCTCTTCTCCGTTATAATCGATTATCCTCTCACCAAACTCCTGCTCCGCATGAATGCCACCTCAAAACCTTCGGTTTTTCGCTGTTCGTTACACTCACATAACTTTCGATAAAACAATCCCTTTCCCTGCAAGCAGTCAAAGGGATTATTCTATCGAAAGTTGCATTCGTGCTTATGCGTACATATTATACCACACTTTTATACAGCAAAAAAGGACATTCCAGAATCAACTGAAATGTCCCGTCAGCATCTTTTTAAATTAATATTTGTATACCTTCATAGTCTTTCTACCAAATGCCATAGCCTTCTTATGTGTTGCAAAGAAGATATCAATATGATTACCGGTTACTCCGCTTCCCCGGTCTTCTACAGTATATACAACACCGCCAATTACTACCTGTGTACCAAATGGTAAAATGCTGGTATCTGCCGCAATGGTTCTGCCCTCTGTCGGAGTTGTTCCACTTGCAGTCTTTCCACTGCCTCCACTACACTTCTTACATCCGCAATATGCTGTAATCGTAAAGGTTCCGATACAATCTCCGGACTCTGTTGTCGTAACAGGTGTTGTTGTGGCTCCATTATAAGAATCACTGTTGTCATTAGAGCCTGACGAACCGCCATTATTGCTTCCGCCGCTTTCGGATGTCTGATTTGCCGCTGCCTGCTGTTCTGCCGCCTGTCTGGCTGCCTCTTCCTCTGCCGCTTTTCTGGCAGCTTCCTCTGCTGCCTGACGCTCCAGCTCTTCTGCGGAAACCGCAATTTCATATAACTCATCTACTTCTACAAAATCTGCAGACACATAACCTGTCTGACCATCCTCTAACATAACCGGCAGCCATTTAATTTCCTCTGAAGACTGCTGCTTAACTGCCGCTTTTTTCTCTGAACCGGAACTGGCAGAGCCCTCTGCCTCCACCTCGGTAGCCTTTTCCTCTGTCACTGCTGCAGCACCTGTATTATCCTCTGTCTCAGAGGCAGTGTCAGCAGTTGTGTTCTCTGTAGTACTATCTGTTTTGTTATCCTCTTCCGCAGTAGAAGCTGTCTGCTCCTGCGTATCCTGCTGCTCTGTCTTTTCAGTATCTTCAGCCTTGTCTTCCGGATTTTCCAAAACAGTAATGGTATCATCCTTATCTAAAACCACCAGAATATCTGCACTGGTAGATTCCTCTGCACGGATATTTACACCATCCTCCAGCACAGTACCACGCAATGTAACATAGTCCTCTGCAAATTCCTCTGCACTGTCACCTGTTAAAACATATTGTGATAAAACATATCCTTCTACATCACCGGACTTAATTTTCGTCCAGTCTCCCTCTGTGCCTTCCACAATGGCAATCGCTCCCGGATTCATGGAACCCACAAACTCAGCCTCCGTACTTGGCTCTTTTCTTATATTCAAAGTCTCATCTACATTTGCAATACACTTATTTGCAAATTCACTCTGCTCCTCAGGCGCCGGGGTCTCAGGAACTGCAGGAGTCTCCTGCTCTGCCACAACCGCTTCTGTCTTTGCAGCTTCTGTAGTCACTTCCGCCTCTGTAACTGCTTCTGTATCTTTTTCCGAAGTATCTGCCTTTGCAGCCGATTTTTCCTCACCACTATTTCCAAACAATGCGTCCTTCATGCTTACTGTCGCACTCGCCTCGACCACATCATCTGAACCAGAATGACCTAATGCCACACCGCCAATTACCAAAGCTGTTATGACAATCACACAGACAAATATCTGCATATTGCGAACAAAATATCTGCCGTTGAAAATGTGCTTTCTCATATAAAGCTTATAACGTTCTGCCATCACAGCTCTTCTGTTATGCCTCATGTTTAATTTCCTCCATCAACTATCAGCTTAATTGTTGCCAAAACCTCTCATGTTGATATTCTCATTAATAAGCTACATAATCATATCCAAATTGTTACAAACTTGTTACATGCTGTAATATACCATTTAACAAAATAAATGTCAAGTCTACGTTTTGCGTACTCATACGAAGTTTTTTTCTATATTTTGATACCATTTTCGCCATGAATATGTTAAGATACTATTACATTTTGTGTAATTATCCTAATTTTAAACATATATTTATACCTGTCTCTTATACACATCTCCGAGCCCACGAGACTCGACGTCATCT
>UQXF01000172.1 GCA_900544905.1 uncultured Clostridium sp. | reverse complement strand
CGTCGGCAGCGTCAGATGTGTA
Organism: uncultured Clostridium sp.; assembly: GCA_900544905.1. Taxonomy (GTDB): domain Bacteria; phylum Bacillota; class Clostridia; order Lachnospirales; family Lachnospiraceae; genus CAG-590. The sequence continues at coordinate 2,674 of UQXF01000172.1, read as the reverse complement.
TAAGAGACAGTAATAATATACAATGAGAATTGGCATTTTGTCAATTAAAATTTGTAAACATTAAAAATTTTTGTGAAAGTTATACATAAATATTAATGTTACAAAAATGCTTGCCTTTTGGTTTCAGTAAAGTTCTTTGACAAAAAAATGAGTGTACCGTAACTATACAGGCATTGCTCAGATAACGTGCGGATAATGCTGCAGGGGGAATGTGGGAAACAACCTGGAAGTAAGAGTGAATAAAGCGGGATACAGCCAGAGGAATCATAACGGGGGAATACACCAATTATTTATAATAGAGAGTGGAGCAATAAATGACAGGCTATAAAGGAAACATAAGTATACAGTGTTATGTATATTTACGTTTCTTTTATAACTTCGGATTAAGAGGAAAAGTGGAAGAAGGGATGATTTATGGAAACAGATGGTTTGCGTTCAGATAGGGTTTGTGGTAAAATTAAGCAGAATAATAAATCCTTACATGGTATATGTATGGGAAAAAAGAGGAATGCAACTTTACGGAAAGATGGCAGGTGGCAGGTATATGCAAAAATTGAAAATAAGAGGAAGACCTGCTATGGAAAGACTGAGTACAAAGCAAATTATGCAGCTGATATTGCAGAGGCAGAGAACAGAGGAGATGAGGCGGTATTAGAGAGGATATCCGGAGATAAAAGATTTCTATTTGAAAATTGTTTTTACAGATACCGGAATTATCTACTGTTTTATACCAATGTTACACCGGAAACAGTGGACCGGTATGAAAATACATATAACCGGTATTTTCCCGGCTCCATATTAAATACGATGGATGTCCGGAAAATGGATAGTACAGCCATATCTAATTTTATGATTACCGTACTGAAAAATATGAAAAGCTTACAAATAAGGAGTGGCAAAGAATTAAGCATATTATAAAATCTACCATTGGATTTATCTTTGATGAGGAATTAGAGGATATGCCGGCAGATGAAATTCCTGTTATAGACTGGGAAAAAATTAAAAAGAAAGCATCTGCACAGGGAAAGATTTATAAGCCGGTTCGCAGGCAGTATGCAGTATCGGCACCGGAAAAACAAATACTACAGGATAAAATAATAAATGAAAATGTTTATCCGGAGAAATTTGCACATGTGCTGATGCTGTTAATTAATTTTAGCCTGGGACTAAGGATAGGGGAACTGGCAGCACTGAGGGTTGATGATATTGATATGGTGCATCATGTTGTTTATGTTAATAAAAGCTGTAAGTGTTATAAAAAACGAGATGAGTATGGAAATATAGCTGGAGGCTATGTTTATACTGTGGGAACAACCAAAACACCAAAAGGAAAGCGTATGATTCCGATGTCTTATAATGCTCAGAAATTGTTTGAAATACTCTTACAGTATAGAGAAGAAAAAGGATATGAATCTCAATATCTTGCATATGATGGGGATGATATTAAAGCAAGAGCTAAATCTATGGCGAAAATACTGAAGCGGTTATGCGAGAAAACAGAGATTGATGATTTTACTTCATATATAATAAGAAAATCATTTGCAACAGCTTTGAGCTGCTGTTCGGATATTGATATAGCAACTATTTCAGAATATCTGGGACATGCCCAGGTTTCTACTACAGTAAATAATTATTTGATTCCTGCAAGAGAAACCCTGGAGGATAGAATAGAAAAACTGTCAAAAATGGTATGAAATTGACAGCAGAAATAGAATATCAAACGCTGAACTTGTTGATTTTAGAGGTTTCCAGGAAGATGTTAGACGGGTTCGACTCCCGTCATCGGCAGTACCGGACTCCTTGATTTTCAAGGGGTTTCTTTTTTTGTGTTGTACTTCGTGCTGCATTTCCTCTTTAAATGGTTTCTGAACAGGTCTTCTAACGGTATTGTTCAATATTAAATTCTTTTACAACTTTGAGAACCACACCAGCTGTGGTGTAATTATGTATTTCACTGGGTGGAATTTTCTTTCCAAACTTACTGATTGGATTTAATCCGGAGGAAGTATATCTGCGAATATATATTCTTCCATCCTTGTCTAAATACATTACGATATCATTATATTCAGGTACCCGTGTCTGGGATAGAAGCAAAATATCATTTGTGTAATACATAGGTTCAAAATTTGCAGATAGTATTTTGATTCCGAAATCGGCAGCATTTTTCAGGCTGCGGGGATATTCCGTAATATCTAATGGCTCAAAAATGCTGTTGTCATAGAAATGGCTGTCCTTCATATTACCGGTGGGAAGGAATACCGGAATAATATCTTTTCCGGCATTCGATGGATTTAAGGTTGTTGTCTCCTCTAAATCTATCAAAGCCTGAATAGAGTAAAAGGAACGCTTTGAAAGCACTCTTAATTTTCTTATGATTTCCTCCTCTTGAACGGAATAGATAGAACGACCTAATAAATTGTCAATGGAGCAGCCGAAGACATCTGCAATTTTAGTAATGGTGGACATTTTTACATCCTGGGATTTACCATAGATAAGTGAGCGGAGAGTATCCTCGGATAAATCGGCACGAAGAGACAAAGCATTCAGTGTAAGCTTTTGTTCTTTAAGTTTAGCTTTTAAGTTGTTTCTGAAAATTTGTAAATCCATTCAAATAACCTCACATAAGTATCTGTCTCTTATACACATCTCCGAGCCCACGAGACTCGACGTCATC
>UQXF01000171.1 GCA_900544905.1 uncultured Clostridium sp. | reverse complement strand
TCATTTACAGAAAAGTCAGGCGGCAGGATCATATGGAAGCAATTATGGTCTGTTTGTTTCCGCAGACGGATCGCAGTTAAAAGAAGTAAACCGCCGTGCGGAAATAGATGCTACAGGCACTATGTGCACCGAAGGTATCATAAAAGGCAATGAAAAAGGCGGGTTTGTCTGCATGGATGAGACTGCAAGAAAAATGCTTCCTTATAATAAAGAATATGAGTTGAAGGAAGGAAAGTATCCGGAAAAAATGCAGGAAATTGCCGCAGGAAGAGCATTTTTTCGTGCAATGGGGTATGGTGATGTAAAGATCGGAGATACGGTTACACTGGATTACCGCGCAGGGATGCAGTCAGAATATAAGCCGGAAGAATTTGTTGTCAGCGGAATCCTATATGATCGGGATGAGTATACCATCGAGGCATCTTATGTTGCTTTCGGGTCACAGGAGTTTTATGATGAGCACGTCGCAGAGAATGACAGACAGTATAATATTTATTTTACTTTAAATGATTCTGCAAATGTATCTATGAATAATATTGATTCGGTTATAAAGCAGATTGCAGCAGCTTGTGGGATCGAAGAAAAAAACGTTATAGTCAATGATCTCTATTTGCAATGGGTCTTGCAGCCGAGTTATGAAACGATTGCGGTATGCGGGGTTTTGATTCTTGCAATTGTACTTTTCTCTGTTGTGGTCATTTATAATATTTTTCAGGTCGGTATTGCCAACAAGATACAGGAGTATGGAAAAATCAAGGCTCTGGGAGCGACAAAAAAGCAGATGAAACAACTGATCTTCAGAGAGGGTATGTTTTTGACATTTTTTTCAATACCAGTTGGATTGCTTTTTGGCTTTCTGATTGCAAAATGCGGTTTTAACTGGCTGGTAGAACAGGGGAACCTTGTATCAACCGGAACTGGCTCTATGGGAGTCCAAAATCAGCAGATGCCACTGTTTTCCCTGCCTGTTATGCTTCTATGTATTTTCGTGTCATTTTTTACCGTTGCTTTGGCGCTGCGTAAACCAATGAAAATTGTTTCACGGATTTCACCTATCGAAGCAACACGGTATTTAGAAAATGCAGAAACACAAAAAAAAGGAAAACGAAATGGCAGAAAAAATGTCACCGTGTTTTCTATGGCAATGGCAAATATAACGGGTAATCCCAAAAGAACTATTGGTACTATCCTCACAATGGGTTTTTCTTGCGTATTGTTTGTGATTATCTCTAATTATGTGGGAAATATTGACACGGAGCATGAAGCACGTCTTTCCGTTAATCATGGACAATTTGAACTGCAGCTTGACTATTCTGCTGAGTATGATGAAAGATATCCGGAGAATAATCTGGATACGATTCTGACGGATGATCCATTGAATGATTCGCTGATTGAAGAAATCAAAAGCATTCCGGGAGTAACAGATGTCATGACGAGAGAGATTGTCTCTGTAAATCTGAACGGAACAAGATTTCCGGCTACTATTGTGAGTAAAAAGGATTTTGATTTTATGCGCCAAGAAGGGGATATTGGCTCTATGGACTATGATCAGGCGGTAAAGAATGGTGATATTTTCTTTGGCTGGTCAACGTGGATGGAACAAGATGGATATGCTCCGGGTGAATCCATTGCATTTGACTTTGAGAATGGAAGTGGAACCTATACCTATCAGGGAAAGATTGCAGGATCTTTTGTAAGTGCGGACACTTATCTTGTCATTCCGGAAGGTGTATATCGTTCCATGAATCCGAGAGGAACAGCCTATGGCTATCTGTGGGTGGACTGTGATAAAAAAGATGTGGCATCTGTAGAACAAAGTCTGAATACTTTGATTTCTAATACTTCGCATATAAAAATGGATACTTATCATGCGCAGTTACAATCTGCCGAATTTGCAAGCAGCATGATGAAGCTTGGCTGTTATCTGTTTATGGCTATTGTAGGACTCATCGGGTTTATGAATATGGCGAATACCATGATCATGAATATTACGACAAAAAAGCAGGAATATGGTGTATTACAGGCTGTGGGTATGACAAATAAACAATTAAATTTATGCCTGCAGTTACAGGGACTGATTTTTACGGTTGGCACCATATGCGTAGCTTTGATCATTGGTCTGCCGCTCGGCTATGCACTTTTTTCCTATGCAAAACATAATGGAATATTTGGAATGAATATCTATCATGTTCCAATCGTACCAATTTTTATTATGATTTTTTTAGTCGGTCTGTTGCAGATTGTACTTTCCTGCGTTTTAAGCAGTAATCTGAAAAAGGAAACGCTGGTAGAAAGAATAAGGTATCAGGGATAGCAAGTAATATGTAATGAACTAGGTCTTAACGAAGAGGAGAAATAGATAACTTCCATTTTGTATGTATGATAAATCTAAACAGTATTTTAGCAACATTTCCTGAGTGGGGGCAGAAAGTGCCCCCACTTTCACTATTTGGGGGCGAAAAGCGCCACCATATATCATAAATGATGGGTTCAATGGAAAAATCAAAGAAGCATATGAAAAATATGAAAATATTATTTTTTCCGGCTTTAGTACACTTAATTTTGTGCTTTCCACAATGGCTGGACTGGCATTGCGGGAAAATGATATCGGTTATGCGAGATTTCTGTCAGGGAAAGTACAGGCAGTTGCTCATACATTGGAAATGGGAAAATATAATGAGTATTCGCCAATGCTTGATATTAAATC
>UQXF01000170.1 GCA_900544905.1 uncultured Clostridium sp. | reverse complement strand
ATAAGAGACAGCAATAATATATGTTTATGACAATAATTCCAGTGATAAAACAGCTGCAATAGCAGAAAAAGCAGGAGCTGTTGTACGACATGAATATAAGCAGGGAAAAGGAAATGTTATTCGGCGGATGTTTAGGGAGATTGATGCAGAAGTGTATATTATGGTAGATGGTGATGACACATATCCAGCAGAGCATGCAGTTGATTTAATTAAGCCTGTGCTGGAAAGAAATGCAGATATGGTAGTGGGTGACAGGTTGTCTAGTACATATTTTGAAGAGAATAAGAGACCTTTTCATAATATGGGAAACAGTATTGTAAGATGGTCGATTAACAATTTGTTTAAATCATCTATTAAAGATATTATGACGGGATATAGGGCTTTTAGTTATGAATTTGTAAAAACATATCCGGTTACGTCAAAGGGATTTGAAATAGAAACGGAGATGAGTATACATGCAGTTGATAGAAATTTGCAGGTTGATAATGTAGTGATAGAGTACCGTGATAGACCAGAGGGTAGCGAATCAAAATTGAATACCTATGTAGATGGCTTTAAGGTGATAATGACAATAATAAAATTGTATAAAAATTATAAACCGTTTGGATTTTTCAGTGCTATTTCAATATTATTAGCTTTATTGAGTATAGGATTTTTTATGCCTGTATTGTTTGAATATTTTAAAACTGGTCTGGTGGAACGTTTCCCAACTTTAATTGTATGTGGTTTTGTAATGATTATGGCTATTTTCTTTTTTGTGGCAGGAGTTATTTTAAGCACATTAAGAAATCAAGATAAAAGAGATTTTGAATTTAAATTAAATCAGATTAGCATTTTAAAAAAGCTAAATGGAAATGATTAGATGGGGAGCAATTGTAAAAACAATGAAAATTATACTGTAAATACACTAATACTAGAAACAGAAGTGTATATTTCAGTATTATGTTGGCTGCAAATAGAAGCCAATAGCAGGAGGGCTACTCCTGCTTTGGAGCATAGATGATAAGGGAATCCTCCTCATATATACAGGAGTAGTTGTTTTCTTCAATGAATTGAAGCAGCAGCTGTTCTTTTTCTATGGAACGGTAAATCTGTCCTGTGGTGTTGTGATTTAGGATAGAGGTGGTAGGCGAAAATAGTATAATAGGATAATTGTCCGCCTTGGAGCGTTCCTTCAGCTCCTGGGAAAAACGTTCTTCCGAAAAGCTGGTCAAATCCGGCCATGGGTTGGTGAAAAAAGGTTTTAAATCAGTAATTACCGTGGCAATGTTACAATCGCCAAGTGTAATCAGGGTTTTGCCTTTATAGGGTTCTAGTTCCTTGTTAATGGTGTGGATAAGAGCAATCCGTTCTGGAGAAGAAAGCATTCCATTTAAAGGGGCTATGTCACATTTTTCGGTTAAAGCCGGATAGGGGTCATCCCTGTAAATGTAAGTTGTTCCCCGATAGAATCCGCTCCAGAACAGCAGCATTAAAGAAAAGGAAACAATGGCGGTGCCAACAGATGGAACCATCCAGGAAGGGGTTTTGTCTTTTAAAAGGATATAATATTGATAAAACAGACAGCAGAGCATGCCTGCAGGCAGATATAAAAATACAGTATTATATAGGGTTCCGGTGTCCGTGCCCAGTGTGATGACAAGCTCTAATAGCAGAGTGGTAAGACAGAGATAACTGAACCTGCGGTTTGTCTTGTAAAAGGCGAATATACCGATAAAGCTTAAGAGCATAACAGCAAGAAGTATAAATACGAAGGTGTTCCGGATTTCTCTGGTACTGGATACCTCGTCAGGTGTGATGTTGTATGAGGATTTGACATAGTATCCGTAAATGCAGGATACAATGACAGAACCTGTAAGAATTATTTTATGATTCTTCCGGAGAAAATGACACAGTAAAAAGGTGATGAGTATAATTGCAAGCAGAACAGGGAAATACCGGCACCAGAACATGCCGCCCTCCTTTAGCTGGACAGCAAGCTTGCTGAACATGGAACCGGCGCTGTGTCCATCGGAGGAACCGGAGGAGCCTGTGAAGGTTGCAAAGGTACGGGTTAGATAGTCCCGGATATTGGATACACCTAATGCCGCAACTGCAATTACCAGGCTGATAATTCCGCCGGCAATACAGCCGCCGATGTAGATAAGCAGAGGCTTCACTGTATCCCTCCATTTTTGGCTGTTCTGGTTATAGCAGTATAAAAGGATTCCCAAAGCAATGCACAGATGCAGTACATTGGGAAGGCGGAAAAGGATGTTAGCTGCACCAATAAAGCCGCTTATTCCGATATAGATATTTTTTTTCTGGAACAGACCAAGGGTTAGCAGCGTTACAGCCAGAGTCAGATTGAACATGCTGGTAGTATTGTAGTTAAAGCAGTGGATATATGACAAGGTAAGGAGGCTACAGCCTAATGTGGTTAGCAGCAGGAGTGTATGTGGAACATAATCCTTTAAAATGTGGTAGATTAAAAAGCCGCTTACCGTGTAGCAGATTGCACTGGCAAAATTCAGGATAAGCAATTGATGGGACGGAAATATATGGTAGATAATGCTTCCGGTTAAATCGGAAAAAAAGGTACTGAAGGTTGTTATATTTATAGAAGAATCAAAAAAATATTTATATTTTACCAGATAAAAGGAGGTGTCTGAGAAATCAATTCCCTTTGTGTAGAAGGGAATAAACCAGATACAGGTTATTAAAATAAGCAGAATATTTGTAAT
>UQXF01000169.1 GCA_900544905.1 uncultured Clostridium sp. | reverse complement strand
AGCGTCAGATGTGTATAAGAGACAGCCACATTATAGTACAACATTCTGGCTAAGGGCTTATTTTCTACAATATCTACATGATTTTCCTTTGCAATCTCCTTGATTCTCCCTGCCAGAAAATCTGCCCCCTTCGCAACCACCACCGGTGCCTGGTTCTGACCAGACTTATAGGACAGTGCCACTGCAAAATGGGTCGGATTCGTGATAACCACGTCCGCCTCCGGTATTGCCGCCATCATGCGCCGCTGGGAAGCCTGCTGCATTCTCTGCCGCTGCTGTCCCTTTACCTTCGGGTCTCCCTCCTGGTTTTTGAATTCATCCTTTACCTCCTGCTTGGTCATTTTGTTATCTTCCTTGAACTTCCATTTCTGATACATAAAATCCACAGCCGCAATGACAAAGAACAACATGCATATTTTAAGAAGCAATTCTAAGATGATATCATACATCAGAAGAATATTCTGGCTTATGGACATATCATATAAAAGATATAAATCCTTCGCATGCGCTGAAAACACGCCATATGCAAGATATGCGATAAATACAATTTTTACAATGGATTTTAACAGCTCCATCAGTGTATTCAGGGAAAACATCCGTTTAATACCGTTTATGGGATTCATCTTACTAAACTTTGGCTGTAACGGTTTGGCAGTCACCTTAAACTTGAACTGCAAAAAATTTGCGAAAAAGGCAACCAGCACTCCGGTCAAAAGGAAGGGAAGAATTACAAGTCCCAAATTCAGGATTCCCTGGCATAACAGATAGGAAAAACCAGCCACATCAATACCGTCCTCCACATACCGGGGAATCAGCGTATAGAAAATAGAAAAAGCCTTAATCAAGCGGTTTCCTACAAAACCCATGACAAATTTCAGACATAGATATAAAGCAAGCAGTGTTGCCGCAGTAACAATTTCCGTACTTTTTGCAACATTACCCTCTTTTCTGACATCATTTAATTTTTTTGTGGTCGCTTCTTCTGTCTTTTCTCCTCCCGGACCTTCCTTTGCAAACATCTGAAGGTCCAGCGGCATTCGGATTTTATATTTATATTCCATAGGTCTTATCACTCCACCCTAGTAAAACACCTGCAGCATATCCATCACAATTTTCTGCATCTGCTCATTTATATATTCTGTAATACTTGTTATAAATGGTACGGTAAGCAGCAAAACGCTGAAACCCACAAAGATTTTTAACTGGATACCGATTACAAACATATTCATCTGGGGTGCTGTCTTTGCCAGAACTCCCAATACAACATTCAGCAGCATAATTGCAATCATAACCGGAAGGCTAATCCGCAGTGCAATTACAAAATAATCCAGCATATATTGAACCATCACATCATACAATGAGCCGCTGTCAATCTTTACATTCCCTATTGGAATCAGGACTAAGGAATCTGACAGGGCAGACAGAATATAGTAGTGCATATTGGAGCACAGCATAATAATCATTACAAGCATACTGTAAAATTCTGCAGTAATTGTCGTCTCTGTATTAAAATTCTGGTCAAAATTGGATACCATGGAAAAGCCCAGTTCCCTGTCGATAAACTGTCCTGCCATATTAATAATCGTAAGCGTAATATTCGCCGTAAATCCAAGGCTTAAGCCCACCACCAGCTCCTTTAACAAAAGCACGGTATACTCCATAAATGTGGTATACGGAAGGGGTTCATAGGGATTGGTGGTAAACAGCAAAAATGATACTGCAATTCCCAGCATAATCCGGACTCTTCTTGTCACTGTTATACTACCAAAAATGGGGGCAAAAGCCATTGCTCCCATCACTCTGACCAGAATTGCCAGAAAATATTCCAAATGCAAGATTGAAAATGACTGCCCAATCATATATCAGCTACCTCACGTAAGTGGAAAAATCCTCAAATAAATGCGTCATAAAGGTTACGATATTATCCATAATCCATCCACCACATAACATCAGAGTAATAAAAACGCTTAATATTTTAGGAACAAAGGAAAGTGTCTGCTCCTGTATCGATGTAACAGTCTGAAAAATACTTATTATTAATCCCACCAGTAATGACACCAGCAAAAGCGGTGCAGAGCACTTAATAATCAGCCATAATGCCTCTCTTGCTATATCAATTACAATATCCGTTGTCATTCAATCACATCCATTCTAATCATTCGTCAGTAATTAAAACTCTTTATCAGTTCCCCAATCACTAAATTCCATCCATCTGCCATTACAAATAATAAAATTTTGAAAGGCATGGAAATGGTGGTAGGCGGCAGCATCATCATACCCATTGCCATTAATGTGGATGCCACTACCATATCAATAATAATGAAAGGAATATATATCATAAAGCCTATAATAAATGATTTTCTAAGTTCTCCCATCATAAATGCCGGAATCAGCACAGAGCTTGGAATATCGGAAAGCTCCTCCACATCATCAATTTTTGCCAGATTCAAAAAGAAATTAATGTCCTTTTCTTCTGTATTGCCAAACATGAAGTCCCTCAAGGGTTCCATACATGCTTTAAGCCCTTCTTCCTGCGTAATTTCTCCATTTGACAGAGGCTGAATTGCTTCTGTATTAATGCGTTCCATAGTCGGAGCCATAATAAAAAGGGTTAAAAACAACGCTAGCCCTACCAATACATTATTCGGTGGCGCCGATTGTGTACCGAGAGCGGTCCGCAAGAAATGGAACACAACTATAATTCTGGTAAACGACGTCATCATGATAACGATTGATGGAGCTAATGATATAACTGTAATTACCAAAAGCATCTGAAGCGTGCCTGCAAGCGTACCTTCGTCATTGGAAGTATCCACGGTTATTCCCATAGAAAAAGGCACATCATTTTCCAGGTTCGTCAGGCTTTCGGTTTCATTATTAATTGTACTATCCGTAGTCCCCGTTGCTTTTACATGGTATCCCACGCATAATACAGAAACTGTCTCTTATACACATCTCCGAGCCCACGAGACTCGACGTCATCTCG
>UQXF01000168.1 GCA_900544905.1 uncultured Clostridium sp. | reverse complement strand
TAATAATGATACTGGCAAAATCAGGGGAATGTGGATAAAACTGCGGAAACTCAAGAATAAAAAACATGATTGTTCTTTGGTAATCTTTGTGATACTATAAATATGAGAAATTCATTAAAAGGTGGGTGTATATAGTATTGGGAAATAACAGCAGTCTGATAGAGGCGAATACCCTTGTAAAAAGTGAAGATTATGACAGACTTCTTATGCATGATTTTTCATGTAAGAACCCGTCAGATATGTATTATAAACCGCTGGCAGAGCAGGTTAGGTACTATAAGGAAGATGCGGAAGGAGTGGAAGCCATGTGCCGGATTGTTGAAGAATTAATTGATAGTGAAAAAAAAGAAATTGCATTAGAATTGCTAAAGCTTAATAAACTATCATTAGAAGAAATAGCAAAGTGTTCTAAGCTTTCTTTGGAAGAGGTGGAAAGAATAGCAAAAGATGAGAATATATTGGCGGGTAACCAATAATAAAATATAGTAATACAGTGTCAGGACGGGTATAGACGATAAAGGTTTATAGCCGTCCTTTTACATACAGAAAGCTGGTGACATATCGGGCACTTTCCATTATAATAAAAGCAGTACAGAAAATAGAATGGTAAGGAATAACAGGAATAATGCGGATTATCATATCACCGGCAAAGAAAATGAATATAGAGACGGATTTGCTTGCATGGAACAGCCTGCCACAGTTTTTACCGGAGACAGAAAAGCTGGCAGAATATTTAAGGTCATTGCAATATGAGGAGCTAAAAGCAGTCTGGAAGTGCAATGATAAGATAGCGGCACTCAACTATGAGCGGTTACAGACCATGGATTTGAAAAAAACACTTACCCCGGCGATTCTATCCTATGAGGGAATCCAGTATCAGTATATGGCGCCACAGGTGATGGAGGATAAGGAGCTTTTATATGTGGAAGAACATCTCCGCATTTTATCTGGATTTTATGGAATGTTAAAACCCTTTGACGGAGTTGTGCCCTACAGGCTGGAAATGCAGAGCAGGCTGCCCCATTTTGAGGTGGATACATTGTATCAGTACTGGAATCACCGGCTGTTCGATGCACTTTTTGGGGAAACAGACTGCGTTCTAAATCTGGCATCAAAGGAGTATAGTAAATGTATTACCGCTTATAATAAGGAAAAGCACAAAATTGTGACCTGTATTTTTGGCGAGCTTACAGACGGCAGGGTAAAGGAAAAGGGAACCTATGCGAAAATGGCGAGAGGTGAGATGGTCCGGTTTCTTGCCGGAAGGCAGTCTGAAAATGTAGAGACAGCAAAGGAATTTGACGGACTGGGTTACCGGTTCCGGGAAGAGCTGTCGGATGCGTGCAGCTATGTATTTGTGAAAGAAGGTCAAAGCAGGTAATTATTTGTATGCAGGTGATTGTGATAAATAGTTGTGAAATTATGTTTTTGTAAGATGTCTTGTGTATATTTTAAGAAGGAGGAAGTAAGAAATGTTAGAAGCAGGCGTAAAGGCACCGGATTTTAAATTGCAGGACAAGGACGGGAAGGAAGTATGCCTTTCTGATTTTGCAGGGAAAAAGGTTGTATTATATTTTTACCCAAAGGATAATACCCCCGGATGTACGAAGCAGGCATGTGCGTTTGCCGGTGCATATGAACAGTTTAAAGCCATAGATGCGGTGGTGATAGGAATCAGCAAGGACAGTGTGGCTTCCCACCAGCGGTTTGCAGAAAAATTTGAACTGCCATTTATTTTGTTATCTGACCCGGAGCGGAAGGCAATTGAGGCATATGATGTGTGGCAGGAAAAGAAAAATTACGGCAGGGTAACTATGGGAGTGGTCCGCACCACCTATATTATTGATGAAGACGGAATTATTGAAAAAGTCATGGAGAAGGTGAAGCCGGATACAAATGCAGCAGAGATTTTGGAGTATTTGCGCGCTTAGGGAGAAGGCTTGACAAAGTCTTTTCCTATCAGTATAATGCAAGTGTGAACTTGCAAATGGAGGAGGAACCTATGCCGGACGAAACCCAGAATAAAATTATTGAAGCGGCTATGAATCTGATTATGGAGCGGGGATATTCTGCCACCACAACAAAGGATATTGCTGCAAAGGCTGGTGTCAATGAATGCACAATATTTCGGAGATTCCAGGGAAAAAAGGATATTGTACTATTAGCTATGCAGCTTCCGAAATGGAATCCAAATCTGTCAGAAGCAGATTTTTCCTACACCGGTGACGTGGAACAGGATTTGGTTTCTTTTTCAGAGCTTTATATGAAAAAGGTAACTCCACGTATGGTAAAGATTTCAATTGGGCTTCGGACATCGGAGTTGTTTCCGGATACCGCAGAAGGAATCCTTAAGGTTCCACAGGTATTTAAAAAGGTATTGGAACAGTATTTCCAGGAGATGTACCAGGCAGGCAAGATTCATGACCCGGAGTATGAAAATCTGGCTATGATGTTCCTTTCCATGAACTTTGGCTTTGTATTTTTGAATGCATCCTTTGGAAAGAAACTGACAAAATTAAAGAGAGAGGAATACATAAAAAGCAGTATCCGGGTATTTCTGAATGGTATTTGTTAAAATTAAAGGAATGCGTTTGGAATGTTTTTAGATTAGTTCTGAATCGATATATTATTTTTTTGAACATAATGCAAGTGAATACTTGCACGGAAGGAGGAGTATGGTTTACTTTATTGCAACAATTTATACAGATGATAGCAAGGATAAAACAGAATATGAAACCTATATTAAAGAGGTAAAACCGATTGTGGAAAATTTTGGAGGGAGGTATTTAGTCCGCACAAACCATATAATACCCTTGTCTGATAAATGGGAGCCGGACCGTGTCGTTATCATTCGGTGGCAGAGCAAGGCACAAATGGAACAGTGCTTTGCATCAGCAGAGTATAGGAAGCTTGCAGGAAAAAGAGAAAACTCTGTAGACAGCAGGGCAACTGTCTCTTATACACATCTGACGCTGCCGACGATCTTACGCGTG
>UQXF01000167.1 GCA_900544905.1 uncultured Clostridium sp. | reverse complement strand
AGACGGGGCGGGTTTATGATGCTGACTTGGAGGATATATCCCAGCGGCAGGAACAGCTGTGGGAGGGTGTGAAGGAAATCCTTACCCAGCTTTCCAAACTTTTATAACAGGGATAGATACTCCATTTGCGGAGGGAGGAACGGCGCTTCTTCGCCGCACCTTCCTCCGCTTTTTCTTTTTGCCGGTATCCTTGTCTTTTGCCTGTTTGTACCGGATAATATGAGTAGAATAAGAAGTAAAACAAAGGAGTGAAAACAGATGCTGACCTTTGAAAAAGTGCTGGAGATTTTTGCGGACTACCTGGCCGCAGACGAGACCATCGAAGTTTATATTAGCCGTCATGGATGTGTAAGGGTTGAATTTGACCAGGACTTTCACTATTGCACTGGCGAGGTGTGCCATACTCCCAGGGAACTGTTCGACCTTTTAGCTGATGATTACCGGACTTATCTGGAGATTGAACTGACCAAAGGCAGACGGGAGCTTACGGAAGATGATGAGAGAGAAGCGGACGCCCTATGCAAACGGCATCTGGAGCGTTGGAAGGAGGAACTGGAATGAAGATTTTGAAATGCCTGCTGATGATTGTAACTGCACCGGTCATTTTGGTGTTGACACTTTTTGTTTGGCTCTGCACGGGGCTGATCTACATATCTGGTCTGGTGCTTGGTCTGCTCAGCATGGTAATTGCTCTGCTTGGTGTGGCTGTGCTAATTACCTATTCCCCGCAGAATGGTGTGATTTTGCTGGTTATGGCATTTTTGATTAGCCCGATGGGGCTGCCGCTGGCTGCAATCTGGCTGCTGGGAAAGGTGCAGAGTTTGAAATTTGCCATTCAGGATTGGGTGTATGGATAAAAAATACGCAAAGCCACAAAATGCCAAACACCGTCTGTTAAATTTGGAAAGAGGAACTATATATCCACGACTTTACTTTTGAACTAATATCGCGTATAATATTAGTGCGAAAGGAAGTGATATGATGGGACAATTTGAACAGCTGGATCAGATGCTAACAGCACAAGAAGGAATGCTACGAACATCACAGGTCGTATCTTCTGGAATTTCAAAGCCGGTATTTTATGATTATGTGCGTTCACGAGATTTGGATAGAGTCGCACATGGGATTTATCTGTCCAAAGATTCCTGGGTGGATGCCATGTATCTGCTTCATTTGCGATTTGAACAAGCAGTATTTTCACATGAAACTGCTTTATTTTTTCACGATCTGACAGACCGTGAGCCAATAGAATATACAGTTACGGTCAAAACTGGATGCAATCCAAGCAAAATGAAAGCAGAAGGCATTCAAGTTTTTACGATTAAAGCAGACTTACATGATGTAGGACTTACAACAGCGAAAACTCCGTTCGGGCATACTGTGCCGGTTTATGATATGGAGCGGACGATCTGTGATTTGCTCAGAAGCCGTAGCAGAATTGAAATTCAGACCTTTCAGGGAGCGCTAAAATCTTATGCCCGTAGAAAAGATAAGAACCTGCGAGCTTTAATGCAATATGCTGGGATGTTTAAGGTGGAAAAGATTTTACGGCAGTATTTGGAGGTGCTTTTATAATAAAAATAGAAAGACAGATTGAAGTCATTGTTACTCAGAAAAAGAGTCGAAAGAGATTTTAATTGAAGATTTTGCAGAAAAATTGCAAAATCAATCCATAAATATTGATTTGAGTGTTTTTATTGATTCTGTGGTATAATAATTTTAATAGCACCCACAGTGAGGAGGGTACAAAATGGATAACAATTTGCAAATAAATCAAAATGCAGAACAGACCTATCATTCCATTCGCCAGTCTATTGTATCAGCACAGCATAAACTAAGTGCTGCGGTGAACTACGCAATGGTAATAACTTATTGGGAAATTGGAGAACAGATTTATAAAGCATGTGGAGAAAATGACAGAGCAGCATATGGGAAAAATTTGTTGGACTATCTTTCAGCGCAATTAACTGCTGAGTTTGGAAAAGGTTTTGACAAATCAAATCTTCGTAAGATGAGGCAGTTCTACTGTACATTCCCAATTCGAGACACACTGTGTCTTGAATTGAGTTGGTCACATTACCGCCTTTTGATGCGTGTGCCAGATGAACAGGCACGAACCTTTTATATGGAGGAATGTGTAAAGTCTGCATGGAGCGTCCGACAGTTAGAACGGCAGATCAACACAATGTACTATCAGAGAATTTTAGCAAGCCAGGACAAAGCAGCTGTTTCAAAAGAAATTCAAACAACAGAACCTAAACCTGAATATGAAAAAATAATCAAAGACCCTTATGTGATGGAATTTTTGCAGATTCAGCCAGACACCCATGTATATGAGGGTGAACTGGAGCAGGCATTGATTGACCACCTTCAGCATTTTCTTCTGGAACTGGGACGAGGATTTTCTTTTGTAGCACGGCAAAAGCGGTTTACGCTGGATGGACAGGATTTTTTCATCGACTTAGTATTTTACAATTACATTTTGAAATGCTTTGTTCTGATTGATTTGAAGATGGGAAAACTGACCCATCAGGATCTGGGACAAATGCAGATGTATGTGAACTATTATACTCGTGAAATGATGAATGAAGGAGATTCACAGCCCATCGGTATTGTCCTTTGTGCGGACAAAGGCGACTCCATTGTAAAGTACACACTGCCGGAAGATAATCACCAGATTTTTGCATCAAAATATTTTACTTATCTGCCGACAGAAGAAGAATTGAAACATGAATTAAATTTAGGCGATTTTTATAAGCTGGAAGAATGATATGGGTGCTAACAACAAAATCTGTCCGAACTGTGGCAGGAAAATGAAACAGCAGTTTATTGGTTTGCAGCATTGTAAATGCGGTATGAGTTGGAAAAAGGATGAAGGCTTTTTTGAAAGAACACCAAACATGGTTTTTGCACTGGAAAGGCAAATGATCGGCAAAAAAGTAAAACAGATTCCTGTCATAAGATACAAAACAGATAATTAACACAAGACGGTCTGCTTCGGCAGGCCGTTTTCTTTTCGGGAAGGAGGTCTGACCTATGGCAACCACAAGAATC
>UQXF01000166.1 GCA_900544905.1 uncultured Clostridium sp. | reverse complement strand
GATGACGTCGAGTCTCGTGGGCTCGGAGATGTGTATAAGAGACAGCGGCAGAGGATATCAAAAATATCATTTTGCCAGAGGACAAGATTATCATCCAGTTCCTCCGTTCTGTATTTTTTTGATTTCCGGAAATGCTCCAGGGTTAAATTTTTTGCAGTTTTGTACAGAAACGCTTCTGGTGTGTCCCGTGACAGGAAAGCTTCTCCTTTTTTCAATGCGATATAAAAAACCTCCTGGGTTAGGTTTTCAGCACATTCCCTGTCGCAGGTTATAGCATAAATGTACTTGAAAATCCGGGAATAATTTTCCTCGCATATTTGTTCAAACGTCATCGTAATCACCTCATATATATATGACGGATTCTGGCTTATGTAACAGTATAATTAATAGTGTGTCTGCGTATTTTATCAATATATACAGTTATACAGGAATCCGGAAACCTGGGCAAGGCTTCAATATAGGATGGATTTTATTACAAATATCTGTTATTGTAGTAGCAGGGTATATAAAATATGTCACTAATGAGGAGGAAGAGGAATGCGATATTATATTTCGGATTGTCATTTTTTTCATGAAGCATTAAATTGGAGAATGGATAAAAGAGGTTTTGAAAGCGTGGAAGCCATGAATCAATATATGATAGAAAAATGGAATGGAAAGGTAAGACCAAAAGATGAGGTGGTAGTTATAGGGGATTTATCCTGGGGAACGGCAGAGCAGACGAATATGCTGTTAAAACAGCTGAACGGGAAGCTGTATCTGATTTGCGGAAATCATGACCGGTTTTTAGGTGATAAAGAGTTTGACCGGAGCCGGCTTGTGTGGGTGAAGCCTTATATGGAGATGCGCGATGCCAAGAGGAAGGTGGTTTTGTCACATTACCCTATGATGTGTTATAATGGACAATACCGAATGGATGAGGAGGGGAATTCCCCAACCTATATGTTATATGGGCATGTTCATGACACGTATGACCAAAGACTGATAGAGCAGTTTCAGGAGATTATGAGAAATACTGTCCGGCAGAATTTTAATGAGGAAGAGATTCATATTCCCTGTAATATGATTAACTGCTTTTGTATGTATTCCGATTATGAACCGCTTACTTTGGACGAGTGGATTGTATGTGACCGGAAAAGGAGGCTTATAGTATGACAGAAAAAGAAAAGGCAAGGGCCGGCATGCTGTATGATGCAAATTATAATGAGGAAATGGCAAAAGAGAGGCTTATCTGCAAAGATTTATGCTCCGAATATAATTCTTTAAAGCCTTCCCAGTCAGAGGAGCGCAGGGAGCTTCTGAAGAAAATTATTGGAAAAACAGGCGAGACCTTCTGGGTGGAGCAGACCTTTTGGTGTGATTACGGATACAATATTGAGATTGGCGAGAACTTTTATTCCAATCATAACCTGGTTATTTTAGACGGTGCAAAGGTAACCTTTGGAGATAACTGTTTTATTGCGCCAAACTGTGGATTTTACACAGCTGGACATGCCCTTGATGTGGAGCAGCGCAACCAGGGTCTGGAAATTGCATGGCCCATTACCGTGGGAAACAATGTGTGGATAGGCGGAAATGTGGTGGTGCTTCCCGGCGTTACCATTGGAGATAATACCGTAATTGGCAGTGGAAGCGTTGTGACAAAGGATATTCCTTCCGGTGTCATAGCAGCAGGTAATCCCTGCAGGGTAATCCGTGAAATTACGGAGGAGGACAGGAACAAGTATAAAAGAGGGCAGGTACATACGTATGGCATATAGAGGAAAGGATATCGTTACCTTAGGGAGAACCGGAATTACAGTAAATAAGAACGGATTTGGCGCACTTCCTATCCAGCGCATCGGAAAAGAAGCTGCTGTGAAATTGGTGAGAAAGGCATACGAGGCGGGGATTACATTTTTTGATACCGCAAGATGGTATACGGATAGTGAGATAAAGCTTGGAGAAGCCTTTGAAGGCATGAGGGAAAAGGTGTATATTGCGACCAAAACAGGAGCAAAGACACCGGAAGAATTCTGGGAGGATTTACATACCTCCCTGGATAATCTGAAAACGGATTATATTGATATTTACCAGTTTCATAATCCTGCCTTTTGTCCGGTGCCAGGGGATGGAAGCGGGCTCTATGAGGCAATGTCAGAGGCGAAAAAACAGGGAAAGGTACGGCATATCGGAATTACCAACCATCGGTTATCGGTTGCCCGGGAGGCGGTGGAATCAGGTCTTTATGAGACGTTACAATTTCCGTTTTGTTATCTGACGGGAGAAAAAGAGCTGGCGCTTGTGGAGAAATGTAAGGATGCAGAAATGGGCTTTATTGCAATGAAAGCATTGTCAGGTGGACTGATTACCAATTCTGCTGCCGCATATGCATTTCAGGCGCAGTATGACAATGTGCTTCCAATCTGGGGTGTGCAGCGGGAAAGTGAGCTGGAGGAGTTCATTTCTTATATTGAAAATCCTCCGGTTATGACGGAGGAGCTCCGGGCATTGATAAAACGGGATAGAGCAGAACTGGCAGGAGAGTTTTGCCGGGGCTGTGGATATTGTATGCCGTGTCCGGTGGGCATTGAAATTAATACCTGCGCCCGGATGTCGCTTTTGTTGAGACGGTCTCCATCCGAGACACAGTTATCTGCTGCAGGGCAGGCTATGATGAAAAAGATTGAAGATTGCCTGCACTGTAACAAATGTAAGAGTAAATGTCCTTATAATCTGGATACCCCGGCACTACTGGAAAAGAATTACGAGGATTACAAGCGGGTGCTGGCAGGGGAAATCAGTGTAAAGTGATATGTCAGCGGCAGGCTTTTACCCTATTGTCAATAGAATGCAGTTCCGTAACAAATTGATAAAATGATAAACATTTTTGTGGCATTTTTTTGTTGAAAATTGCCTTTGCACAAGAGTGGGAAAAATCATATAATAATTATAAGCGTGTAGCCAAAGGCGTAAATCCAGTTCTTTGGCTACACGCTTTTATTTTGGTTAATAGTCAATTGCGAAACCCTGTTTTTGAAACCGCACGTTGTGTAAAATAAACAATTCAACACAGGGCACGTTTGCACTACTTGTCGCTCGTAACAGTACATAA
>UQXF01000165.1 GCA_900544905.1 uncultured Clostridium sp. | reverse complement strand
TCGGCAGCGTCAGATGTGTATAAGAGACAGTACAAGACCTTGTAATGAACAGACCGCGCGCAGCGAACTGGAACCTCCCTTGCTTTTGCAAAGGGAAAAGTCAAGAAATTTTCCGCCCGGCGTTATATGAGCGGTAAAACCTTGCACCGCTTTTGTTCGTCCTTTAGAATGAAGTCAGAAAAACAAGGAGGTTGACCACATATGTCTGACAAGAACATCATCAAGACCATCGACGAAATGCAGAGATTTGCCGACAGCCGCGAGAAGCTGGAATGGGCGGAGGCGATGTATCGGAAGCTGTGCGCAGAGGAGGGGGGAGATGGAACCGGACAGCGCGGAAAATGTGCATGAAAGGTCGCGCTATACATATAAAGTGTAGTGATGCGGAAAAGAGCGCCTGTAAGGCGCTCTTTTTGTATGAGCAGATCAATGGTTGTTGAGCAATGTTTGTGTACAAAGAACGTATAGCGCTAAAACGATTGACGAATCAGCACCGAAATGCTATATTACATATATAAATAGGGGGGTGCAGAATGATCATTTCGTTATCTGAGTTCAAAGCCAATGTTGGTCGATATGTTGATTTGGCCAAAATGGAAGATGTCGTCATTACCAAATACGGAAAGCCGGCTGCCAAAATCGTTCGTATAGATAAAAAAGACAGGTGCGCAAAAGAAATTCCCGTCCATATTGGATCTGTTGCACAGCTCTTTGGCACGTTGCCCGGGAACGCTGACTGGAAGGTTATCAAACAAGAAAGGTTGACCAAATGAGGTCGAACCTCATCTGAAGATGTTTTGCGAAAAAGTAAAACCATACCCAAGATAAAGAGGGATAAGGAACTATTTAACGGCTGACAGACAGGTTGTAATAACAGAAAGCGTGTATATCACGAAATGCGGTATATCCGCTTTGTTACGCAATAGAACGCCGTTTTTGAGGGATTGAATATAAACACCTTACCCATCTGTTTTCGAGCCCGCAAAGCCGTATAAATCAAGGCTTTTTTAACCCCTAAATGACCACAAGACACCTATGATAGATAGAGGGCGCAAGCGGTCTTTCCGTTTGCGCCCTCTTGTCTGCCTGTGAGCAAAGACGGGAAAAGCCGTCAAGGGCGCGAAGCGTTCATCTTGACCCTTGACGGCTTTTCTTGGCTTTGCTATTTCCCCATAAGGTCAAGAAAAGTTTGTCGACATAGCGGTATTTATATTTATCCGAGAAAAAATAAAAGAGCCGATAACCGCATTTTGATCTGCGTGTTATCGGCTCTGCGTCTGTGCGTCTGGCTCTTTGATAACTGTGGTATTCAGATGTTTTACATTGATTAAAGTCTCTTGTCTACACTTAGGACAGAACAGCGGAAAATATTTTAGTTCTGTGTCCCCACGGATTTTCAGCCTTGTCTTATTTCCGCAAACAGGGCAGCGCAACCATTCTGAAATCACATTTTCCATATCAGTTATCCTCCCTGTCGTAATACTGATTTTTAGGGAGTGTCTTTGTGAGAATAAATGAATAAGTAATAGTAATTGCAAACAGTACCAACTGGAAGATGATACGCTTTTCTATCGTCAATCCTACCACATTTGCAAAAACACTTGTGATGTTAATTGCGGAGTGCGTAATTATGCAAGGGAACAAACTACCGCCACGATAATAAAGAATGACAAACAGAAAACCAATCGCAATCGCCCCTGTAACTTGAAGTAAGTTTTCTGCTATTCCCGCACCACTGCCATTTACCAAGTTTAATAAATGTCCCAAACCAAATGTAACACTTGAAATGATAATTGCCGTTTTTACATTGTCTTTTGCTATCGCTTTGAAAAGCAGTCCTCTAAAAATAACTTCTTCTAAAAATCCAACCCAAAGCATACAGGCAATATAGCAGACAGTTCCTGCCAAGTTCAAATTAAACGCCGCTCCGTTCCAAAAATTTCTTGTGGCTAAAATTATCAAGGGAATATAGAACAGAAAGCGGCTGGCAGATATAGGAGATTTGCAAAGCCCATATCGTTTTAGTAAGTTATTTTTTCGAATAAAAACCAAGAGGATCACGGACTGTAATATAGAAAAAATTGCACTTGCAGAATATTCAACCCCTATTTTTTCATTTAGTGGATTGGCTAAAGATTGCAGCACACAATAAATCACAATCCACACAATCGCAAAAGTCAGTTCGTTTTTTTCGTATAGTTTTCTCATTTCGTTTCCTCCTGTGTTGCTAATATTGCCCCTCTGTAAGCCCGTTCTAAATGAGATTTTATGAGTTCTTCATCATACTCCAAAGAATTGTTGGCTATGATACTCGCATATCCGTGAGCAAATAAAAAAGCTGTCAAAAAAATTTCTTTCACTTGCTCTATACTTCCTCCGACTGCTCCTTGCATTGCCAAAAGAACAGGCGCAAGTTCTTCGGCATCTATCATTTCAAGCAAAGTCGTTCCATTAAAAAAGTTCGATTGAAAAAGGAAGCGGAACAAATGCGGTTCTTCAATCGCAAAGCGGATATAATTCAACCCAATTCCAAGCATAACGCCTTTCTGCGGGCTTTCAATATTCATTAGATATTCTGTATGATAGTCGTCTGCTTTTGCATAAGCCGCTTTTTTCAATTCTTCAATCGTTGCAAAATGGTACATGACTGGCTGTGTGGAGCAGTTCAGTTTCTTTGCAACAGTTCTTGCATTGATGTTTTCCGCTCCTGCTTCACGGGCTATCTCAAAAGCAGCGTCAATAACCATATCTTTTGTTACTTTTACTTTTGGTGGCATAAGTACTTTCCTTTCGAAAAATCATTCATGTTATATAACAATGATTATATATCAAAACTCAATGAATGTCAATAGGGTTAGGAACATTCTGTGGAGTGTTTTGAATAGGCTTTTCTGAAGTTTTTTCAAAAACTTTCTCAAAACTTTGGCAAAATCGCAAAGTGCGGTGTTGTATATAGTGAGGGACAAAGTGCAACAAAAGCCGCTTTTCGGACGGGATATTGAGTGAGAGAACACAAAAGGGTTTGGGATTTTCCCAACAAGAGAAAATGCGGCGCATTTTACGGAAAGGGTACCCCTTTCCTATGCTTGCTGCGGAAGAAGCAAGCGGCAAAAGGGTACTCATTTGCTGTGCTTGCTGATACACTAACTACAAGGGAAAAGATACTTTCTTTCCTTCA
>UQXF01000164.1 GCA_900544905.1 uncultured Clostridium sp. | reverse complement strand
GATAAGGGAGATTCTATTGTAAAATATACGCTTCCTGAAGATAATCACCAGATATTTGCATCGAAATATTTCACCTATCTGCCGTCAGAGGAAGAATTGAAACGTGAATTAAATTTGAAAGAATTTCACAAAAAAGAATAAAAACGGAAATACAAAGCGGAAGTTATAGTAAAGGAGATTTACAATGGAGTTTTGGATTTTTATGTTGATTATGGATTTGCTTCTTCCATTTACGATGATTGGTTTTGGAAGATATTTTATGAAAAAGGCTCCAAAGGAAATAAATTCAGTATTTGGATATCGGACTTCGATGTCTATGAAGAACAAAGACACATGGGAATTTGCTCATAAATATTGTGGTAAAGTCTGGTATGTCTGTGGAATGGTTATGTTGCCGATAACAGTAATATTCATGCTTTTAGTGATTGGAAAAAATGAAGATTGTGTTGGGAGTATAGGAGGAATTATCTGTGGTGTTCAACTTATTCCTTTAATTGGGTCTATTCTCCCAACAGAAATAGCATTAAAAAAGAATTTTGATAAGAATGGAACAAGACGATAAATGCCATTTTTTGAAACTGAGAAATCGGGATTTGGAAAGGGGTGCACTGCCATGCTGAGAAAGTTGAATTGTTTTTTAAACATCGTTATTGGTTCATTCATAGGAGTTTTTATTGGGTACGGAATTTATAAGTTCTGGCACTTTAAAACTTATCCAAATTTATATGCCATGCAGTCTGCACCGTGGTACACAGAGTTGCTGTTGGATGGTGCCTTGGTGGCAGTTTTGGTGGTCGTATGTATTATCCTAAAGCTGATTATTTGGAAAAAGTTAAAGCCATAACTTCTAGTTTGTATAACAGGAAAATTTAAATTTAACACTTGAAAAAAGGAGAAATAAACATGGCAAAGAAAGAAGAAAGATTTGAAGTTACATTTAGAGACGGAAGTCAGCTTAAGGATGAAGGAGTTCGCCAAATCCTTGTAGATAAGGAGACTGGGGTTAACTATCTTTGTTGGAAATCTGGATATGGAGCGGCTATTACACCTCTTCTGGATTCAGAAGGAAAAGTCATAGTTACAAAGTAAAATCGGTAGTTATGGAGGTGAAAAATGTATTTCACAGACGAAAAAGACTATATTATGCGAATGATAAAAGAAATGGTAAGAGTATTATTTTCTTTAATGTTTGGGAAAAAGTATGTTTCTGTTGAACTTGAAAAAGAAAATAAATATGAAGTATCAGGGAAAAATTTGAAAGATTTTCTTGATATGATTGATTCTGGGGAAATTAACGAAGCAGAGAATATACTTTTAGATAGCATTGATTATACAGACAGAAATGAGGTAATGGCAGCAGCTCTTTTCTACCAATACCTTAGTGAGAAGGATAGTGAGTTTTTGAAAAATAACAATTATACAAAAGAAGAAGTGCTTTCTGGTTTTAAGCAATTACTTATGCAGTCAGGATATACTGATTTGCTATGTTTGGTCAAAGATGAGGAGTAATGTAGAAAATTCAAAGAGATAAGAGTGATTGGTTGAAAGGAGAAATTGTATTATATGTTCTATGATTATATGATCTATATTTTTTTTGACTTTATGATGGCAGTGATTATGTTTTTGTTTGGAATGTGGTTTTATAAATCAGAAGGAAAAGCTGCTAATTTCTTGTCGGGTTATAATATGAAATCAGCGGATGAACGAAAGAAATACGATGAGAATGCTATGTGTAAGGCATATGGAAAAAGAATGATGTTTATGTCAGTTCCTTTTATTATTGGAATAATCATAGATATCCAATATCTAGGAATTGGTTGTTTGATTGCATGGGGGATATGGTTTATTATGTTTGTTTTGTTGCTTATTGATAGGCATAAAAGAGAACGTTAAATTCAAGTTTGTTGAATTAAAAATGAAATAAAGTTCCAGTAATCATAGAGTGTATGGATTCAATTCCAGTTTGTAACGAAGGTATTTGCGATGAAAGGAATTAAGATTGAGTTATTGGGGATTGCAATAATACCTTTAGGAATTGCTGTGACAACAAATAATTTTTGGGGATATGTCCTAGGTGTTCTTGGATTTGGCGTCGCTGTAGTTGGCTGTTTTCTAAAAGATAATCACTGATAACTTCTTGTTTGAAAAATTGAGAAAACGTAATATTGAACAAAAAAGAAATGCACAGTTCTTAGCTTATCGTGAACTGTGCATTTTTGTAAATAAATACTTTTAATTAGCCGATTACGGCATCCTCTGCTGTAAAATGTTCCAGAGAATTTTCTTTTACCTGAATGCAGATATAAGTAATTCCAGAAATATCGGATGCAAAAAACTGACGCTTTGCAGCAGGTGCGATTTTTAGCCAGTCTCCAGTTGAAAGGCTAATTTCTTCTCCATCAATTATGGCTTTGCCGTTACCTGAAAGAATTCCATAGATTTCTTCATTTTCTTTATGAGAATGAACAAATGGGACATTTGCTCCTGCAGGTAGTTCGTTTAAACTGATTTCTGCACCTGTTAAAGACAACTTTTCATGCAGCTCAATTCGGTTTTCCTTTCCAATAGTTGTTTTTGTGTAATTTGCCATAATAACCTCCATAGTTAATTTGTAGTTTCTGGTTGCTTGGTATTAGTATAGTGTGAGACACATACAAAAACAAGTACGCACCTTTTTGTAACTGTACACTCAAAAATGAATGTGTTACAATAGACTCGGAGGTGAGAATTATGCGAGCAAAAGAAGAATTACCGGAATGCCCAGTTGCAACAGCAGTATCTCTTATCGGAGGAAAATGGAAACTGCTGATTTTGCGTAACTTGAAAGAGCGTCCATGGAGATTCAATGAGCTACAACGAAGTATAGATGGTATTTCACAAAAGGTTTTGACAGATAGTTTAAGACAAATGATGAGTGATGGGCTGGCATATCGCCACGATTACCATGAGCAGCCACCGAGAGTTGAATACGGCTTAACGGAACTCGGAACAAAAATGCTTCCAATTGTTAATTCACTTGCTGACTTTGGTAACTACTATAAATCAATTATTGAACAGAATTAAGGACGTTAGTATTTGAAAAGCTTGAACAATTCCAGTTTGGAGAATTGAAAAAAAACGGAATTTACCTATTAAGACATATAAACTGTTGACAATAAAGCTCCTATATAGTATGTTTTTAAT
>UQXF01000163.1 GCA_900544905.1 uncultured Clostridium sp. | reverse complement strand
CGAGATGACGTCGAGTCTCGTGGGCTCGGAGATGTGTATAAGAGACAGGTCCAAAATGGGAGATACGGGAGAATAATGCATTGGAGTGTGGTCATAGATCATTGAAAAAATAAAATCAGGAAATTATGATAATGTAGGGGAATGCCAGTATGCGATACCATCACATTGGGATATGGGAAAGGTATATAAGAGATTTTTTACAGACATGCAATGGAAATTGATAAGATTTTCCGCTATAATAGAATAGTTAACCGGAATATGAGTGGAAATCGTATTCTGGTAATCTCAGAAAATAAGGAGGTTATTAGCAGTTAAATATAAATTATAAAATTATATAAGCACATGTTGAGTTTTATAAGATATTAGAGTAGAATATTATTGAAAGGAGTTGATACTTTGAGTAAATATTATTCTATACATGAATTTTCAAAAATTATAGGCGTATCTGCCCAGACATTACGAAATTGGGATGCCAATGGAAAACTTCATCCGCATCATACTACAGTAAGTGGCTATAGATATTATTCTGATGAGCAACTCAACCAGGTAATAAATGTAAAGCCTAAAAACCGCATTACAATTGGATATTGTCGTGTTTCCAGTCATAAACAGAAAGATGATCTGGAACGACAGATTGATAATGTTAAAACATATCTTCTGGCAAAAGGACAGCCGTTTGAGATAATAAGTGATATCGGTTCCGGAATTAATTATAAGAAAAAAGGGCTCCAGGAATTGATCAGGCGAATATCTCAAAATCAGGTTGAAAAGGTTGTTGTTTTGTATAAAGATCGGTTACTGCGATTTGGTTTTGAGTTGATAGAATATATCGCTTCACTTTATAATTGTGAGATTGAGATTATTGATAATACTGAAAAATCTGAACAGCAGGAACTTGTTGAAGATCTGGTTCAAATAATCACAGTATTCAGTTGCAAATTACAAGGAAAACGAGCGAACAAAGCTAAGAAACTTATCCGGGAATTGATACAGGAGGAAACAGATGGTAAAAGCCATAAAAGTAATGCTGATACCAAACAACGTACAGAAAACTAAGATGTTTCAGTACGCAGGTGCTTCAAGATTTGCTTATAACTGGGCTTTGGCCAGGGAAAAAGAAAATTATGAAAAAGGTGGCAAATTCATTTCAGATTCAGAACTCAGAAAAGAATTTACAAAGCTCAGACATTCTGATGAATACGCATGGCTGCTGAATATTTCAAATAATGTAACCAAACAGGCAATCAAAGATGCCTGTACTGCGTATAAGAACTTTTTCAAGGGTTTGCAAAAATTCCCAAGATTCAAGTCCAGAAAGAAATCAATGCCGAAATTCTATCAGGACAATGTTAAGATACAATTCAGTAATACCCACGTTAAGTTTGAAGGCTTTTCTTCCAGCAGGAAAGCAAATAAGCAGAAAATGAATTGGGTAAGACTTGCAGAACATGGACGTATTCCAACAGATGTTAAATATATGAATCCGAGAATATCCTTTGACGGATTGAACTGGTGGATCAGTGTATGTGTAGAATTTCCTGACTGCAGGGAAATACTTAATGATGACGGAGTCGGCATAGACCTGGGAATCAAAGATCTGGCTGTCTGCTCTGATGGGACTAAGTATAAGAACATCAATAAGAGTCAGAAAGTAAAGAAACTAGAAAAACAGAAACGCAGATTACAGCGTAGTATCTCTCGTTCTTACGAGAAAAATAAGAAAGGGGAAAGTTACTGTAAAACAAATAATGTAATCAAAAAGGAAAAACTTTTATTAAAACGAAATCACAGATTAACAAACATCCGTAAAAACTATTTGAATCAGACCATATCTGAGATCGTAAATCGAAAACCAAGATTTATCTGTATTGAAGATCTGAATGTCAGCGGAATGATGAAAAATAGACATTTATCCAAAGCAGTTCAGGAACAAGGATTTTTTTGGTTTAGAAAACAGCTTGAATACAAATGCAGTGATAAAGGGATCCAGCTTATTGTGGCTGATCGGTTTTATCCATCATCAAAGCTTTGCAGCTGTTGTGGAAATATCAAAAAAGATCTGAAGTTATCTGACAGAGTTTATAGATGTGCGTGTGGGAATATGATTGACAGAGATTTCCAGGCATCTATAAATCTCAAGACTTATGGAGAAAAATTTGCAAGCTGACACTGAAACGTTAATGCAAATATGTACGGATACGTTAGTCCGGAATTTACGCCTATGGAGAGTACAGGAACTTGTGAGTAGATTGATATTTATATCATCAAAAGCATACTCGTTGAAGTAGGAATGGAACATAGAAGTTTATAACTTTTTATAAGTTTTCAGTAACGGATTAAAGTAAGACCTGAAACAATATAAAAAACAGAAAAACAGGAGTGTAAAGAAAAATGAGTTACGCAGATGATGTATTTATAAAAATGTGTCAGGATATCCTGGAAAACGGGACAAGTACGGAAGGAGAAAAAGTCCGCCCTGTGTGGGAGGATGGAACTCCGGCATATACGATCAAGAAATTCGGAGTGGTAAACAGATATGATCTGAGAAAGGAATTTCCGGCTATGACACTCAGACGTACAGCGTTAAAGAGTGCCATGGATGAGATCCTCTGGATCTGGCAGAAGAAATCCAACAATATCCATGATCTTCACAGCCATATCTGGGACAGCTGGGCAGATGAGAGTGGTTCTATCGGTAAGGCATATGGGTATCAGCTTGGCGTGAAACATCAGTACAAAGAAGGAATGATGGATCAGGTAGACAGAGTGATCTATGATTTGAAAAATAATCCGTTCAGCCGAAGAATTATGACCAATATTTATGTGCATCAGGATCTCCATGAGATGAATCTGTATCCCTGTGCATATTCCATGACATTTAATGTGACACAGACACCGGGGAACGATAAGCTGACTCTGAATGCAATCCTCAATCAGCGTTCACAGGATATCCTTGCAGCGAATAACTGGAATGTATGTCAGTATGCACTTCTGCTTATGATGATGGCTCAGGTATGTGATATGGAAGCAGGGGAACTGCTTCATGTAGTGGCAGACTGCCATATCTATGACCGTCATATCCCGCTGATAAAGGAACTGATCCAGAGAAAACCATATCCTGCACCTGTTGTGAAACTGAATCCGGAAGTGAAGGATTTCTATCCTGTCTCTTATACACATCTCCGAGCCCACGAGACTCGACGTCATCTCG
>UQXF01000162.1 GCA_900544905.1 uncultured Clostridium sp. | reverse complement strand
TATGGAGATTGTACTTCTACTTTCAAGGTGAGAAGTACCGTTGCACTGGCAGAAATTTTTTTAACTGGTTTCCTGCCGTTCTCTGATATGCTATGTATTGATAAATTTTGCTTCGTATGAGCAGATAGATAACTGCCCGAAAAAAGGACATAAAAAAATCCCTCCAAATTTAAAAACAAATTCAGAGGGTAATTTAGGGTATAACAAAATAACCCACCCGAATATCGTTTTTTTTATTTGGTGAGTTTGTTCTTTCAAATACGAAACAAAAAGAGCCGATGATTCGTGAATTGTTCCACAATTTCATCGGCTCTGCGTCTTAAGCGTCTGGCTCTTTGATGACAGTTATCTTCAAGTTGTCAACTTTAATCAATCTTTCTTGTCTGCATTTTGGACAATAAAGGGGATAATTCTCCAAAACAGTGTCCTTCCTAATTTTATTACGGGTTTTGCTCCCACAAACAGGACACAATATCCATTCGCATTTCATCATAATTAGTCTCTAATCCTTTCAAATCTCATTTTATATGACTTTTGCAAGCTGTTAAGCTAACTTGTGGAACATATGCCGAACCTTATCTATACGGCTATTCGGGCGGCGGGGTTGGCAAATAAATTTACCAATAGCTGGCTGGTATCCTTTTAACTCTGTCAAGCAGACTCCCTGCCCATTTGTGAAATAAGTTAAATCGTTCCTGTATTCTTGAATACATCTAGCAGGGATTTCTCCTTTCAGAATGACCTCGTCATTCTTTATCTGAGTACTTACAATATCTGCACAATACCTTGGAGCATCATGATACGCCCGTGAGAGATATTCCTGCGGTGCATAAATTTCAAAGTGGAGATATGGCTCTAATAGTTCTGTCCCTGCTTTTTTTAAAGCCTGCTCCAATACGATAGGGGAAAGCAGCCGAAAGTCTGCGGGGGTACTTACAGGACTATAATACAATCCATATTCAAAACAGATTTTACAGTCTGTCACTTTCCATCCATACAGCCCCTGCTCGCAGCCATAAAGAACCCCCTCCATAACCGCATTTTGGAACGATTGATTTAAATATCCAAGTGAAACTCTGCTTTCATACTGCACTCCGCTTCCAATAGGGAGCGGCTCTATGGACAACCCGACAGAAGCCCAGAAAGGATTTGGCGGGACTTCTATGTGGATGGTATATTCTGCTTTTCTAAGCGGTCTTTCCATATATATAACAGTAGGCTCTTTTATTTCTGCCTCCACATGATATTTTTCCTCAAGGATGGCACAAATGACTTCCATCTGCACATTCCCCAAAAAAGAAAGTATAATCTCATGCGTTGTAGTATCCACATAATATTTTAAAAGAGGGTCGCCATCTGAAATTTCTGTAAGTGCCCCAAGCAATATTTCCCGCTGTTCAGGTTTCTTTACTGCAATCGTTGTTTGGAGCATAGGGAGAGGATTTTCAATAAATTTTCTCTGCGGCAACAGCATTTCGTTCCCCAAAATACTGTTTAGCTGCAAAACATCATTTGGTAAAATTACAATATCACCAGAGCAGGCTGTATCGGATGGATATAATTCACCGTTTGTCGGAACACACATCTCTGTGATTTTTATTTTCTCTTTTTCAGATATTCTAATAACATCCCTCAAATGCAATGTTCCGCTATATATACGCACATAAACAAAACGCCGCCTTTTCTCTGAATATTCAATCTTAAAAACCTGCCCGCATAGTTCAGATTGACCTTCAGGCGTTGATGAATAAAATTTACTGGCAATTACTTCTATAAGCTGCCGAATCCCCAGATTGTTTTTAGCGCTTCCGTGATAAACGGGAAATAACGTTCCGTTTTGGAATCTCCTGTTTTCTTCCTGTTCCAGTTCTGACATTTTAAACGGTTTCCCTGACATATATTTCTCTAATAGTTCATCGTTTCCCATAATTACCGCATCCCACTGTTCCATATCGTCATTGTCCGTTACATTTATATGGGGATGCTGCCCAACCTTTTGCTTCACTATAATTTCCGAAGAAAGCTTTGCTTTCATTTCCCGATATACCATTGGCAAATCAATCCCCTCTTGGTCAATTTTATTGATGAAAAAAATTGTCGGAATCTTCATTATCTGTAGTGCATGAAACAGTATACGGGTCTGTGCCTGTATGCCATCCTTTGCAGAAACTAATAATACTGCTCCGTCTAATACGGATAAAGAACGGTATACTTCCGCCAAAAAATCCATATGGCCTGGCGTATCTATAATGTTGACTTTTACATCCTCCCACTGAAAAGATGTCACTGCTGTCTGGATAGTGATTCCCCTTTGACGCTCCAAATTCATTGTATCTGTCCTTGTTGTGCCTTCATCTACGCTCCCTAGTTCTGCAATTGCACCACTGGTATACAATAAACTTTCCGTTAATGTTGTCTTTCCTGCGTCAACGTGAGCCAGAATGCCTAAGTTAATTATTTTCATGTGATTTTCCTCCTATCAACACCCAAAAAAGGGCATAAAAATACCCAGTGATAAATACTCCTATCACTGGGTAAATAACTCCAATAGCCCCAAAACACTTATATGTTTTCGGGCATATAAAATTACATGATAAAAGTATTCTTAAACTGGGTACAAAAAACTAAGCCCCATATTAAAAGTGAAACGGGACTGCTACTTTTTGTTCCCACTATCAAATTGACAGTTTATTTAAGAATACCTTGCCGCATATTTATTAACTCCTTGTATAATACTGAATCTAATTATATTCCTTAACCCTTTATTTGTCAAGCTGACAAACTAAAGCAGAAAAAGCGGCAGGATTTCCCCCTGCCACTAATCATCTGTTTATGCAAAAATAATTTCCTTTTCCACAATCTCCCTCGCACAAGCCCTTATGTTATTGAGGCATCCTGTCCATTCTAAGGCGTTTTCTGCCTTTAGCTGTTCCGTTATGCCCTGTGCCTGTTTCATACCCTCTATGAGCCTTTCAAAGCGTTCCTGTGCCTGTCTGTTGATGTCGGCAAGGTAGGCGTTTAGCCTGCCGCTTGTAAGAAGATTGGTGTATGTAACTTTACGGTACTGTTTTAGATAATCTAAATGCCGTTGCCCCCAGATGCCTATTGCCTGTTCTTCTTCGGCGGGTACAGTTAAGCACGGTATCAAATAATCCCCTTGCCTTTCGTATTTGCCGCCCAGTTCCTCAAATAATGATTTTGCCATTGTCTGTTACCTCCACATTCTTTTTTATTTTGAATGTCCGCAAAATCCGTCCTACATC
>UQXF01000161.1 GCA_900544905.1 uncultured Clostridium sp. | reverse complement strand
ACGAGATGACGTCGAGTCTCGTGGGCTCGGAGATGTGTATAAGAGACAGATGGCACATAGGGCATAGTACCCATTGAATTTCATGCAATGTATCACCATCTTATCTACTTTTTCTTATTGTTCTTCCATGCTCTGTATATTGCATTTGCGACAGGAAGCAAAATACATATTGCTACAAACCAGCCCGGAAAATGTGGCATAGTTACTCCCTCCTCCTTACATAAAATTAGACATTGCCAATGCAGCACAGACAACAGCAATTAAAAATGACACAACTATCCTTGACACAGAAAAGCTGTACAATTTTTCTGGATGATTGATGTCATAACGAACAGAAATTGTAGTTCCAACTTGTGATGCCATAGGTACTTGTATTCTGTTTTGAGATTGATAGGTTTTTCCTTTTACTTTGTATGAAAATGTTGCCCATTTTGAATTGCGGAATTTTGAGTTCTGAGGGTTTGGTGTTTTAATTGAAATAATTGTTCCAACTACCTGCGCTGTTTGGTTCCTTTTCAGCAAATACTGAATGAAATTTATAAAACCAAAGCCAAATGCCAAAATAGCAATGATATAGAGAAAAATAGTATCTCTCATAGTCCCACCTTTCTTTATGCTAAATCAGTTTCGTTGTAGATTTTTATAGACAACATAGACGACAGCACCAAAATTATAAAGCCACCCACTAAAACGCCGCTATAAACAAAATAAGCGGGGATTGAAGCAAGAAAATCCAAGTTGGCAGTATCCATTCGCATAAGCATAGGGAGAATGAACGGTGAAGCAACAATAATAACGGCAAATGCAAATTTTGTTTTCTCGTACCCCAGCTTATATTGAATTGGCAAGTAAATCCCAATGAAAACAGATGTTACAAAGAACATAAGGATAAACAATGCTATGCCAGATGTACCCAGCCCCGGAATAAGAAGTGTTTCAATTCTAAAAATGATGCAGCACGCAACATATATTGCAATACAGAAAATGTATTTTGATAATACCATCATGCTCCTTGAGAACGGCGTGGCACATAGTAATGTCGTAGCTTTAGGAAATTGATACTCTTTCAGAGATACATATTGAAGCAGCATAAAAACCGAAAAAATCACGGAAAGGATAAAACCAAAAGTTCCAGCAAACTCTGGTGTCCGCCAGCGCATGACCGGCGGAATAAGAATAGCAGCTACCAACACAATCAGAACATACTTCTTAACAATCAAAAAATTTTTTTTTATCAAATGAAATAACATTATTCTTTTCCTCCTTCAATATTGCCGAGCATAATATCCTCGATTGTCGGACGCTCAATAATAATGTCTGGAATATACTGCTGAACCTCAGACACCCTTTGGGTAATTCCAGTAAACCCATAAGCTGTTTCAGAAATTCGTAAGAAGAGCTTGCGGATATTTTCGTCCATCTTACGCATATCACCTTTAACGATACGGTAACTATCCAGCAAGGTATCTTTTTCCTCTTGAAACACAATGCGTCCATTGTCAATCAGAATAAGCATATCGGCAATCTTATCCAGATCGGATGTAATATGCGTTGAGAAAAAAACACCTTTGCCGCCATTGCTCATGTAGTCTGTCAGTATGGTTAAAAGTTGTCCGCGGATAAGCGGATCAAGGCCACTGGTCGGCTCGTCCATAATCAGCAATTCGGTATTATGTGAAAGCGCCAGTGCAAGAGCATATTTCATTTTCATGCCTTTAGAAAGTGTATTGATTTTCTGCTTTGGACTGAGTTCAAACCGCTCCATATATTCCTTGAAATCCCGTTCACTCCACGCAGAGTATGCCGAGGCAATTACATCTTTCATTTCAGCTAATGATAATTCGTCATAAAAGCAGCCATCATCCAAGACAACGCCAATACGATCTTTGATTTTACGAGCATCTTTTTCAATGTCCATACCAAAAAAATTGATATGACCAGAAATGCGACTGGTAAGCCCTAATATAGATCGTAGAGTAGTTGTTTTGCCTGCGCCGTTAACGCCAATAAATCCCGTGATACATCCTTCCGGCAGGGTAAAGGAAACATCCTTCAAACTGAAATTGTCATACGATTTATTTAGGCCAGTTACTTTCAAAATATCGTCCATTTCAATCCTCCTCGTACAGAATATCCATCATAGCATTTAATTCATCTTTGGTAATTCCCATTGTTTTCGCCGTCTGTATCATATCTTGCATTTTCTGTTCCACAAGGCGGCGCTTAGAATCTCGCAATAGTTCAATATTGCTGGTTGATACAAAAGTACCCTTTCCTACTTGACTTGTGACAAAACCTTCTTTTTCCAGTTCCTCATAAACCCGCCGTATGGTTAAGACGCTAACAGACAAATCGTTTGCGAAGGCTCGAATAGATGGAAGTGGATCACCCTCGACTAATTCCTCTTTTAAGATAGCATCTTTAATTTGGCCTTTGATTTGCTGGTATAGAGGATTTTCCGAAGTATTAGAAATCAATATCTTCACAAAGTATTTTCCTCCCGTGTTTTAATGTGATGTTCCTACATACACACTATATACTACAAACACAATAAAGTCAAGAATAGCTTACCGGAGTAACTTAGAAAGCAGAAAGCGAAATAAAATAGACCTTTTTATAAAATTTCATTACATTCTCATAATCCGACCCGAAATGTACAATGATATAGGGTGATATGAGAATGAACCAAGATGAAAGAAGGTTTGACTTTCACGGCCTCGGGGCAGCTCTCAAAAGAGCCAGAGAAGAAAAGGGCTGGACACAAGCCTACGTTGCGGAATTAGTAGACCGTGACTCCCGTACCATTATGAATATTGAGAACAAAGGTCATTATCCCAGCTTCGACCTTTTTGTTAAACTCATTACGATGTTTGACGTTTCAGTTGACCAGTTTATTCATGCGGACGGAGGGGCAAGGTCAAGTTCTTGCAGAAAGCACATTGATGTGCTCCTAAATTCTATGAATGAAAAAGAGCTTGTTGTAATAGAAGCCACAGCCGAGGGCATTAAGAAAGCCAGAGAAACGGAGGTTCCAGAATAAGGGCCTCTGTTTTTTTTTGCGCCATTTTAGGGGCTGTCGCTAAGTGGCAAGCAATAACAAACCCAATCATATTGTTTCTCCTTACAAACCGCATTAAAACCATAATGAGACACATTCTTGTATTTCCCAAAATCGAGATTTACTAATCCTACAAATTTCGATTTGCACATCAAATCGTTTTCTTCATTCTATCATAACTTCTATTGATCCACCATCAGTCTTTCGAACCAGGTATCCATGACAATGATAAACTGGCCTGCTCCTGGCAATTCTTGCAGCATTTCATCAAGAGTTTTCTGTTTCACATATTTCTGCACATACACCCAACAGGCAACGCTACTGGCTTCTGATACAA
>UQXF01000160.1 GCA_900544905.1 uncultured Clostridium sp. | reverse complement strand
ACGAGATGACGTCGAGTCTCGTGGGCTCGGAGATGTGTATAAGAGACAGGATTGGTTGTGTGATCGTATATCAGGGGAAAATTATCGGACGAGGATACAACAGGCGGACAACGGATAAGAATCCCCTTGCACATGCAGAAATTTCTGCAATCAAAAAGGCAAGTAAGGTAATGGGTGACTGGCGGCTGGAAGAATGCACCTTATATGTAACGCTGGAACCATGTCAGATGTGTTCCGGAGCCATTGTACAGGCAAGGATTCCACGAGTGGTTGTTGGATGTATGAATCCGAAAGCCGGATGCGCCGGTTCCATCCTGAATCTTCTACAGGTGGAAGCGTTTAATCATCAGGCAGAGCTTACGACAGGAGTTCTGGAAGAAGAATGCTCACAGATGATGAAGAGCTTTTTCAAGGAACTGCGCAAGAAGCAGAAGATGAAAAAGAAAGAACAGGAATCAGCAAATATGCCGGAAGAAAATCCTTAATCGAAGAACCTGTCAAAGGCAGGCTTTTTTGCATGAAAAAAGCTACGGAAGCAAAATCCGTAGCTTTTGTAATTTCTTTTTTCTGTGCGCTGTGCGTCGAACTAAAGCCTACCAAACGTTACTCTGGCTGTAAACTCAACCCAGGCTACCTTACGGCACCCGAGAGGTTCTGCTTAGTGCTGCTTCGTTCCCGACCTGACACGGTTCATAGGTTTCCATTGCGCAAGACCCATACGTCAACGCCACTTACTATAGCCGGCACTGGAAACACCTCCCGAGGCAGGCCAACACCCCTGCTATAGCGGATTGCAGGTACAGGGGACCGCTGCTCCCCCGGCTGCATGGAAAGATTATACGATTTGTAACGGTTAGTATACAGGACTTTTGATTTTCTGTCAACCATCCAGCTGCATTCCCTCTCTCTCTTTTTTTAACCGCAGCTGGCGAAAAAAATCCGATAAAATAGCAGAGCATTCTTCTTCCAGCACACCCTGTTCAAACTCCACCTGATGATTAAATGCCGGTATCTGAAATAAATTCAAAACGGAACCGGCACAGCCTGCTTTCTTATTCATGGCGCCCACAACTACCTTGGGAATCCTCGCCTGAACAATGGCTCCGGCGCACATCTGGCAGGGCTCTAATGTAATATACATGATACATTCCTCCAGCCTCCAGTCCCCCAGCTTTTTGGATGCCTTTTCTATGGCAAGAAGCTCCGCATGGGCAAGGGTTGTCTTCCTCGCATTCCGCTTATTATATCCCCTGGCAATAATTTTATTCCCATGTACAATAACACAGCCAATGGGTACATCTCCGGCATCTGCCGCTTTTCTGGCCTGTTTTATTGCTTCCTTCATATATTTTTCATCATCTGTCATTGTACTTCTCCCATAATTGGTATATCATGAGTATAACTCATGTATCCATTTATTATAAATAGGTTACACAATAATTGCAAGGAGATGCCACAATGTCATTCAAGCTAACCACCAGCCGCCTGATACTGCAAATTGAAGACGCTTCCAGAGCCGGGGATGTGCTTTCGTTTTATGAGAATAACCGGACGCTTTTTGAACGCTTTGAGCCAACCCGACCAAATCAGTTCTATACCCTGGCCTACCAGAAAGCCGCCATGCAATACGAATATTCAGAAATTATAAAAGGGAAATCTCTGCGCTATTATATTTATCTCAAGGAAATGCCGGATACCATTATTGGCTCCGTAAACTTTTCCCGCATGGAGCATGCTCCCTTTTCCAGAGCTTCCTTAGGCTATAAGCTTGACGCCTCTTACCACGGTCACGGCTATGCCACGGAAGCCTGCCAGGCAGCAATCCCTGTCATTTTTTCAAATTATAACATTCACCGGATAGAAGCCCGGGTATCACCGGACAACCTTCCCTCCATCAAGCTGTTGGAACGCCTTGCATTCCGGTATGAGGGAATCGAATACCAGGGAGTGGAGGTAAATGGCACCTACAGGGACCACTATCGCTACAGCCTTATAAACCCAGACTGATTTCCACTATCCAGTAGCCAAATTCTCCTGTTTTGATTCCGGTCTTTTTAACCGGAATAAACTGTTCAAAGCCGAACATATTTGCAAGATATTTTTCACGGTTGGAAAACACTCCCGGCACACCGATAATCGCATGCTCTGAGCCGTCGTCAAACCGCATTTTCCCTAAAAGCAGATACTGGTAGGTATAAAATCCATGGGTGAGAAAGCTGTTGACACCCAGCTTCCAGTTGCGCATATCCAGCTTGCCAATATCCTTTGGATGAATCCGGACACAATTAAATAATTCCGTTGCACCGTATATCGGAAGCTTCGGATATTCCGCTATCATTTTTTCAAAGGCATCCGTCTCCTCCTTTTGCTCCATCCGTTTCCTGTGGTATGGACAGTCCTCACATTTCTCAAAAACATCGCTCTGTGCCCCGCCTATGACGCCTGCCCGCTCCACAACCTCCGGTATACTCTCTGCTTTTTCCTTCCCCTCTGCCATTACCGGTTGTTTTTCCCTGCTTGTCTTCGTTTCTTCCTGCTTCCCACCGGCATAATCCTCTTCCCTGTCCGGGACAAATGTATTTTCTGTGTTCTTCTCTTCCGGTATTTTATCCCCTGGTTCCCTTATAACCGGCTCCGGGGAAGCCTCAAACAGGCTTACCTTTTCCGTCACCGCCTGCTTTCTGGTATCCTTTCTCACCAGCTCGTAGTCCTTCCGGTTCTTGTCCTGAAAATCTCCAATATAATAGTGGGTATCATTATATACCACCGCCACCCCGTCAAAGGTGTATAAATCCCGTCCCGTATCAAACAGCTGCTGCCAGTCCGTTCTGGTCTGATAGGTCAGCATTCCGCCTGTGCTCTTTATTTCATCCACCTTAAGCGCTGCCAGATGGTCTCCCGCCTCATGATAAAAATAAAGCATGGCACTCTTATATGGTAATCCCGGCGGCTCCTGTATATTTATAATAATCTTTACTTTCTCTCCCCGGATTTCCAGCTTTAAAAAGCCTGCTGTCGAACCCACATTTCCATTATGAAACTGGTAAAAATATGTAATTTTCCGCTTATAACTTTGCACTTGTCCCACTCACACTCCTTTTTTGAATACATTTTATGCAAAGAGCTGTGAATTTATGACTAGTACATCACTACTTATTCAAAAATATTTCTATGCCTTTAATAAGTCACTGAGTCCGGCAAACTGTGAAAGGGTCAGCGCCTCACCCCGGACAGCAGGCGGTAATTCCATCTGCTCTAACGCAGCAGCCACCTGCTCCTTTGTCACGCCAATGCCCCCATTTACAAGACTGTTCTGCAATGTCTTTCTCCTCTGGTTAAAGGAAGCCCGGATTAAAGAAAACAGAAATGCTTCATCCTTTACCTGTACCGGCGGCTTTTCCCATTTTGTAAGCCGGATAACCGCAGAACCTACGTTAGGTCTTGGAATCTGTCTCTTATACACATCTGACGCTGCCGACG
>UQXF01000159.1 GCA_900544905.1 uncultured Clostridium sp. | reverse complement strand
GAAAGATCATCAATCACATCATAACCCGTCGCTGAAGTCTGCCCGTAGCGCTTCAGACCCAAGATATTACCCATTTTATCATAGCCCGTCACCTGCTCATTAAAAC
Source organism: uncultured Clostridium sp. (assembly GCA_900544905.1). GTDB lineage: Bacteria > Bacillota > Clostridia > Lachnospirales > Lachnospiraceae > CAG-590. The sequence goes on along the minus strand of UQXF01000159.1, from coordinate 3,378 downwards.
GGTTGGTATTTACAGAAAGGCTCGGCCCTTCACCATACTCCGCATCAGTCAGGCGACCCAGACGGTCATAACTGAATTTATAACCGCGGGGAGTGGCCCCGGCTCCACTTTTCCAAGTCATACTGCTGATATTACCATTATAACAAGGGACTCCCAAACCGTCGGTATAATGCAAAGACTGGCTAAACTTACCGCCTTCAATACCGGTCAGCCAGTTACGGATATTGTAGGCATAGTCTGTTGCATAAATACCGTTATCCAGTTTGTCTGTCTGCAATCGGCCCAACTCGTCATAAGTGTGTTCCACAAGCAGGACGGAAGGATTGTTATCGTATTGGTGGCTCACTCGTGTCAGGCGTGACGAATGGTCATAAGTATAGGTATAACGTTCCGTCAATGAATACCCGGAACTATCCGTATGGGTGTGAAGGACGGACAGAGGACTTCCTTGAAAGGAGTATTCAGTGGCGTATGTATCCATGCCTCCATTGACACGGCTTGACAGGCTTTTCACTATCCGCTTATTGATGTCATAATAGTCCGCAGAATAAATGAATCCCGAAGAGCCATGCGTACAAAGTATGCTACCCGTAAGATTACCGATCGCACTCACAGTTCCTTCCGGAAAATTATATGCAGAAAAGCCGTTTCGTGTTCTAAAATCATACGTATCATAGTAGTTCACCACATATACACAAGGATCAACCAGATCAAAAGAGCTCTGATAACCACTGTACGCCAGGCCGGTGTCGCCTTCCATAAGAGTACCTAAAACAACTGTCTCACCGGCAGTCCGAACATGTTTATCGCTGTTGCTACATTCGCCCTCCACGACGACACGCCCATAGACATCATAAACAAAGAATGACCAAAGAGAATCATTACGCTGACAGCCATCCTGAGAGAAAACCAAACGGTGTGCCGCGTCATAAATCAGGTAAGAAGGGGCGCAACCGGGAAGCTTCTTATAAACAAGACGATCCAGATAGTCATAACGATATATGTAAGCATAAAGATCCAGATCCGGATGATCCTGGTAACCCGGAGGAAGCACAAACACCAGATTGCCATACTCATCGTAGACAAAATAAGTATCAAAAAATGTATCACCATCCAGAATGCGTGAAAGGACCAACTGATTTTCACTATTATAAAATTCCCAATGCATGTTGCCATCTTCGTCCTCGCTGCGTATGCCGCGAAGGCTACCGTCTGCATAGGGACTATCGCTCTCTACCAGCTCGCCGCCGGCGGATACCAGATAACGCTTGCAACGTTGGGCGGGTATACTCTCAAGATTACAGCTATATTTTTTGGATACGGCTTTACCGGTCCATTCATCACCAACACCAAACTCTTTTAACAGTAAACTACGGTGGGAAGCCTCATACGCGAAACGTGAACAGACGTTGCTGTGCCCGTAATACTCCTGTGCCGACTTTAATATTTGCTTATAAACCCCTGCGGACAACATAGGAACCGGAAGGGTACTTCACCTTTTAAACTTTCTTCCGATAATTTCGTCTATTTCTCCATCCCAGAAAACAGTATGTTCCACACTATCTATACGGTAATAATAAGAATTAAGATAAAGAGGGTAAACCTTAAATTTCTTATTCCAAATATACCTTTTCTCGCTTTGGGGTACAGTATGCGTCGGAAGGTAATATACGGAATCATAAACCATTTGATGTATTTTCTCCGGATATTTCTTCCGAGGAACATTCTTAAATACAATAGGATTCTTTTCTGTGGATAAGTCTAAGACAATGTCGGTATGGGGAGTTATTTCATACATTCCGGGAGATACTTCAGCAGCACCTTCCGCATCGCTTACATGGAAAGTTAAAGAGTTTTCACCATCTTTAAAAACAAAATGACCATACTCTTCCGGTCGCGTACTTATATAAAGTGCAGAATCTGTACGGTTACATATTTTCACGCTAAATTCTATTTGATTGGGATTCAAAAATTTTCCGTTTTTGGTTTCCGTTCCATATATATATGGCTTCCACATTCGCATATCAATAATATGAGAATAATAAACGGATGAATCCTGTTCATTACATAAGAAGTAACGCAATTCAGGGTATGCAGAAAAGGGCTGACGATCGCCGCAATGTACATATGCAGATCTATCCGAATATTTATCTTTAAAATACACCCATATACCACAAGTATCCATATGTGTGTGCGTGTCCAATTCTATATAATTTTCCCCTTTTTTTTGCCTCATTGTTTTATCAAGGAATTCCTCGCTCAACCGCTTTTTATTCTTAAGATAAAAGAATATAAATTTCCCTTTATATTCAAGAAAGTCGGTTGGGAGTTCATAAGCATTATCGGGACCTCCTTTCTCCGTCCAAAACCAAAAAGAATGTTTAGGCGCAATAATATACAGCCAAGCTGTATTGAATTCATACTGTGCAACCTGCAGATAGGGGCTGTGCAAAAAATTCGAATCTATCACCGCTTTGGCATGGGCAATGACTACGGGATCCACCTTACGATCATTCAAACCCCGGCATGAAAATGCCAGGGTCGAAAGGATCATCATCTTTATAAACAGAATGCAATTACTCCTCCTCATCGTTTTCATTATATTTTCTAAATGTATATCTCATTAAATCCAGCATGGAGTTCATTTTTATAGAGTTCAGGTTACTTCTTACGGAATTATATTCATAAAGGGTTTTATTATCCTTAAAATAAACTCCAAAAGATACTCCATTCTTGCCTTTTGCATTCAGCATATCATGCTCGGATGCGCCTTGAGTGCTGGGATGAGAATGAATATCCACGATTGGCTGAAAGCCTTCAAATGGATTATTATTTATACCTTCCAATGTAGAAACACTATAATCACGGCTACTGTTTCCTATGATATATTTCTTCTCTCCATCCCTGTATCCGGCAGTATATTTCCACTCAACTCCGGTATTCTCAATACCAAATGTTGCGATATTAGCCGCATCATACGCGCTAGATGTTTCTGCAAAGTAATCAGCACCACTGGTATTATTGCCTAAATTTGTTTCCAATGCAGGTAAAATAGACTTGTCAAATACCTTGATATTCTTCCATTCAGGATTTATTTTCGACACTGTCCCGCTTGTTCCGCTAGCATATAAAACATCAACAATTCTATTCGTCCTCCTCATCAATTGAAGTTGCCCATGATAATTTATCACATAATCATCCTTCCCATCCGGATCTATCCTTAATACCGGATTATTCTTACAATAAACATAAGGACTCCAACTGTAATGTTTCTCACAGGACGGATCCACTCCATTCCACCTTCCTAACACCGAATCATAATGTCTCGCTCCATAATCATACCAGTCCAACCCACCTTTACGATCCAACTCCTTGCCA
>UQXF01000158.1 GCA_900544905.1 uncultured Clostridium sp. | reverse complement strand
CGCGTAAGATCGTCGGCAGCGTCAGATGTGTATAAGAGACAGAAATAGTAGAAAACATTAAAACTATAATTTGTCATATCTGTTGCGGAAGAGGTGTGTGTCATGGAAAAGTGGGAAAAGGTATTTTATGATAAAGGAACTAAAAAGAATTACAGATTTCCTAAAAATTTAAACAAGGATAATGAGTATTTTGAAGAAGTTCTTAAATTTATGAATACTTTGATTGAAGATTTAAGAAGTAATGATATTGAACAAGCGTATATTAAAATTGCTGAAGAGTACAAAAATTTATTCCAAAGTGTTCTTACAAAGTATTATGAGGGGAAAATAGTTGATGCATATAATATAATTAATGATTTGATTAAAGAATACAAAGATAACTACATTATTTACTGCAAATTATCAAAAAGATTTTCCTTTAATTATTATGTAATTGAAAATAAAAAATGGGATGAATTTATATTTTTCCGTGCAAGAGTAGGAAACATTGAAAAAGAGAATAAAAAAAATGTTTTAAAGCATACACCATTTGATATGATTTCAAAAATAGGAAGTAATCGCTTTAGTATTCCTGGCCAACCTTGTTTATACTTGGGTAGTACATCTTATGCCTGTTGGATAGAAATGGACAAGCCTTCAGATAAAGATTTTAATGTTGGTTGTATATTATTGAACAAGGATTATGAAATATTAAACTTATCAACAGATATTCAGGTGTTTTTAGGTGCAGTTTCTGTTTTGAAAGAAGAAAGTGATAAACAAATGATGTTCAAATCATATTTATTATCTCAAGTCACTTCATTCTGTGTTAAAGAGGAAAAAAGAAATTTTAAATCGGAGTATATAATTTCACAACTGATAACTCTTGCGTGTAAATCAAATGGTATAGAGGGAATTTCTTATATTAGCAAAAGAGTTTCTTCAAATGTTTTTGGACATGATATATGCATGAATTTAGCATTATTTGTTCCGTATGAACATGGGAAAAAATATTCCAGTATTATGGAGACACAAATGAAGATTGGTATTCCAGTAAACTACGCTTATTTTGAGAAACTAAAGAGAGCACCATTATGCCTCTCCATAGAACATTTTGCTTATGAAAATTCAAAATATCCAACCAATATAGGTGATTTTGAAAATCAAATACCTTATACAGAAACACATTTCTATGATTTTGATAAATACTTACGTCAAATTACAAGGCAACAGTATAAGATAGAAAAAAGGTAATTTCCTGTTTGATGAATTCACAAGGGTAGCGTTTTAGAACGTTGCCTTTCACTTTTCTTCTGTATTCCCTACTCCCCAAATCCCGCAACCTATGGTAGAATATTCACAGTAGTAAAACACCCCTGTTCTTACTACGTTTTGACTACGTTTCATGTCCCGGGCTTGCTCCGTTTTGCCGCATTTTGCTCATTCTGTGACAAATTTAACAATCTCAGAGCAAAATTTATAGTCGGCAAACTGCGGCAAATCGAGGCAGACATAAGCATTTTAGGAGGATTTTTGTTTATGATAAAAATATTATTCGTCTGCCACGGCAACATATGCCGCTCCCCCATGGCAGAATTTTTGCTAAAAGATATGGTTCAAAAACGTGGAATTGCAGACCAGTTCTATATCCAGTCAGCTGCCACCAGTGCGGAAGAAATCTGGAATGGTGTTGGCAACCCGGTTCATCCTGGGACGAAAAGAAAGCTGGCAGAAGCCGGCATTTCCTGTGAGGGAAAAAGAGCAGTGCAGCTGACAAAGGCAGATTATAAAAACTATGATTATCTCATCTGTATGGATTCCTGGAATTTAAAAAATATTGCGAGAATCTGTGGAAGAGATAAGGAGAATAAAGTATACAGACTGCTGGACTTCGCAGAAGAGAAAAGAGATGTGGCAGACCCATGGTATACCGGCAATTTTGATAAAACCTATGAGGATATTGTGCTGGGGCTGGAGGGATTTTTGCGGTATCTTGCTATGTAGAGGCTTAACAGGCGTGGATTAGCTGATTTTAAAGTAAAGGTTGAGAAAAAACAGTTTTTGCGTTACAATGGACGCATGTATGTAGGATATTATCAGAAAATACAGGCTCTGATAGGAGGGAGAAGGATATGGTAAACTCTATAGGAATGAGTAACCGGTATATCATACCGGCAGCGAATGTAAGTGTTGTAACTCCTATGAATACCGATAATACTGTATTTAGCTCAAGCAGGGTGGCACCGGTTGAATGCCAGACCTGTAAGAATAGAAGATACCAGGACAGTTCAGATGAGATGGTTTCTTATAAAACTCCGGGCAGGATAGCTTCCGGAGAATCCTATGCAAAGGTAATGTGCCATGAACAGGAGCATGTTGCCAATGCGGTAGCAGAGGGAAACGAGGAAGATAAAGAATTGCTATCTGCAACCGTATCTTTAAAAACCGCCATTTGTCCAGAGTGTGGAAAAGCTTATATTGCAGGGGGAACAACCCGGACTATAATGAAGACTTATGGCAGTGACCCTTATAGCCAGAATCAGAAAGCATATGAAAAGGAAGCGGCAACAGGCAATTTTATTGATTATGCCGCATGAAAGGAATACAGAATAAGTTTACAGGAGAGCAGAAATGAGCTACGCAGATGATTTGTTTATAAAAATGTGTACGGACATTATTGAAAATGGATGCAGTACGGAGGGAGAAAAGGTAAGACCAAAATGGGAAGATGGAAGCTATGCTTATACGATTAAGCAGTTTGGTGTGGTCAACCGTTATGACTTATCAAAGGAATTTCCGGCGTTAACCCTTCGGAAGACCTATGTAAAATCAGCAGTAGATGAAATGCTGTGGATTTGGCAGAAAAAGTCAAATAATATAAAGGATTTAAAAAGTCATGTGTGGGATGAATGGGCAGATGAAAATGGTTCCATCGGAAAGGCATACGGTTATCAGATGGGGGTAAAGCACCAGTATAAAGAAGGCATGATGGACCAGGTAGACCGTGTCATTTATGACCTTAAAAATAACCCGTATAGCAGAAGGATTATGACAAATATCTATGTCCATGCAGATTTACATGAGATGAATCTCTATCCCTGCGCCTACAGTGTCACCTTTAATGTGACCAAAAAGGAAGGGCATGATAAACTGACATTAAATGCCATATTAAACCAGCGCTCCCAGGATATTCTGACGGCAAATAACTGGAATGTTGTGCAGTATGCGGTGCTGGTGCATATGATGGCGCAGGTGTGTGACATGGAACCGGGAGAACTGGTGCATGTTATCGCAGATGCCCATATTTATGACAGACACATTGATATTGTAAAGGAATTGATTCGCAGACCGGTATATCCTGCACCCAAGTTTTCCCTGAATCCGGAGGTTAAGGATTTTTACCGGTTTACAACAGATGATATTTTGGTGGAGGATTACCAGGCAGGACCACAGATAAAAAATATTCCTGTTGCGGTATGAGAAATAGGCAATTGCGAAACTCAATTTTTGAAAGCCTGCGTTGTACAAATGTAACAAA
>UQXF01000157.1 GCA_900544905.1 uncultured Clostridium sp. | reverse complement strand
TACGAGATGACGTCGAGTCTCGTGGGCTCGGAGATGTGTATAAGAGACAGGGGTTTCTTCTCTTTTTTAGGTTGAGCATCCTAGGCTAGTTGTTTGTGTCGTTTCCGTCTAACCATTTGCAGATATAGTGGCAAACAATACCCGCCATAACAGAAACCAAAAATGATACAAGCATGGCTATCAAAGATGGACACCCCCTTTCTGTTGCCAGATTGGGAGAAACAACATAATAATTTTATCATAATGGACGAAAAGCCTCAACAATCCATTTTTTCTTTCCGGCCGCCGCCATTTTTTTATGCTCGAATTTAAAAACCTCTTCGTCCCAGTAAATTCAAGGCTTGCAGAGGTTTGTCTCATGATGAGACAAATATTTTTTTAAACTTGTTTTAAAAAAAGGCATAAGGGAAATGTGCTATCATGTGCCATGATAGGTTAGGCAAAGCCTAACATTTCCGTGATATCAAAAAACTAAGGAAATATCCATAATTATGGATATGAATTGTAAAAAACTGGAATATTTTTTGTGCCTACAGGCGGAAAAACAGTGCTTCAACATTCGTGAAAGCATTGATTTTACTAGCTTTGCAGGCATTCCTTCACACTGGGGATAAAATTTGATGAAAAAAACGATATTTTTTGCTGTTTTTTTCATAGAACTATATTGACTTTTCAAAAACAGGCAATTTGAATATACATCAATCCCTTGTATTTCAAGGCGCACAATCATTTCAACCACCTATTAAAATAAGTTTATTGGATCTTTGGCATATAGGGTAAAATGTAATAGTTAATGTAATGAATATTTAGGAGTATTTTTCATGTTGGAAAGGAACACTATACTGAAAAAAACAGATTAAGCAGATGTAAAGAACTTAAATAACTTATAGGGCAGGAATCCAAATTTTTCAGATTCCCACCCCATATTTTTGTTCAAGTGGATGGCGGCTATTCCTCCATGCCCTCACTTTCAAGAAACTGTGCAACCGTCATACATTTTGGATGTTCCATTTCAAGGCTTAAAAAGTCTTTATCCCCCGTCAGAATAATATCTACATCAGATACAATCGCCGCATTTAAGATTGGCTGGTCTTTTGCATCACGTATCAGCTTTTCCGCATGGTCTACTGCCGGAATCAATTCATAAGACATTTCCGCAAGCAGCACTTCCGCATCCGGCAGGAACTTAGGCGCTTTCCGTTTCAAAATATCCCGCAGTTCCACAATATTGCGGTCACATAAAACAATTTCGTGATTATCCGCAACATATAACAACGCCTGCGCTGGTTTGGAACGTGGAAAAACCAAGGCTGAGAACAGGATATTTGTGTCAACCAATATCCGCATATCATCTTTCCTTTCTGTAGCGTACTTCGTCCACGAGTGCCTGAATATCACCTTCACCAGAAACGCCCATCGTTTCAGCAGCCCCAGTAAACGCTGCTTGTGCTTTGCGGATTGCCTGGGAAGAAGCGTTGCTTACAACGATTTCCCCATCCTGTTTCTGGAAGAACAGAATTTTATCCCCGGACTTTAAGCCGAGCAGCCGCCGGATTTCCACCGGCACGGTAATCTGACCGTTTGCAGAGATTTTTGCTAAATTCATAAAAGTCACCCTTTCTATCCTTGAGAATTAAAGAAAACTTGAGGTCACTTATAGTATATCCCATTCAAGAGCAAAAGTAAACTTGCTAGGAGTGAAAAAGATATCACTTCATGAATTTTTTATATACCGACAATCGTAGCCTTGGATAAATCGTACTCCTCAGCAACGTCCCGGATGCCTCCTGTCGCAATTTGCGACAAACCCTCCTCCGCCCTTGTATTTACTGGCTTTGAGCCAGTTTCTAAATACGAATTAATTTTACATATTTCTGGTGAAAATACTTTACCTGTCAGACCAGTGACAAGGTAACGGAAAAATGAGAAGAGACGACACATATAAAATTCCTGGGATATATCAGGATGTCATCAGATACAAGAAATGTTATAGATTTAATAAGAAAATTTTTGTAGATATGAGATTACAGATAGTATTTTTTGCAGCACAAAATGAAGGGGCAATATGCCTCCTGTCCCACTGTGGGACAAACCCTCCTCCGCCCAGTAAATATAAGGGCTGGAAGGGGTTTGTAAATAGCTATTTTTTTCCTTGTATATATCCATTTATCAGTATATAATACTAATAATTTACATATGTTTTTATTTTTAGTTGTTTAATTCAGACAGCTTTTTCATTTCAAAATCTGATGGTTTTATCTTCTGCCATCCTTGTGGAAAATCCAACAGCGAACCATCAATATCCTGATAATATGCTGTTCCTTTCGTAAAGGAAATATATATACTGTCTATTAAATTACTATGAATAAGATTATATAAATCATCATATCCAATACAATCGAATGTAGCACCTGGTGTAAAAGTGTGGTCCAAGCAAAGTTTTTCAGATAAAATTCTTATCTGTTCAGGAACACACATTTCATCATAATATATAATATTTTTCATAAAATACGAGGTGATTAACATGGAGTTCAAATTTAAAAACCTAAAACCTATCTGTTCTGACATGAGACGAAATCATAAAAGTCTTGAACAATTTCATTTTATATATAACCAAATCCAATTTGACTGCATTTTAGATATAGATGCAGAACCATTTGAAATGATGATAGGTGCACTCAATCATAATTTTGCCTGTGTGCTACAAATCAGAAACGGTTTCATTACTAAAATGTCTGATAAAGATTATTATAATCTACGCAAAATTCTTAATTTGAACTTTAATGAAAATCACTTTACCTCCTTTACTTTTCTAAATTTTATTGATAATCACGTTCCCCAGGAAAGCAGCCCAGACATAGTCCCTGTTGAAAATGTGCTTCCATTTCGTGCACACAAACTCACTGCCAGAGACAGAGAAGAGGGATTTATATTCTGTGGCTGGTTACGACACAAAGATAAAAACAATGGCCATGTTCGCAATTTAGCTAAAACCGAAGCACTATTGGGAAAAACCATCGCAGATTACTGTGAAAAAAACGATATAAGTTCTAAATGGACAAATAACGAAGCTCAACGGGTAGCATTATCATATCCCTGGAAAACGAATCAAAAATAAACCTATACTTTGATTAAAAAATTTATATACCAGCCTGGCTCATACATTTGTATGTTTCCAGCAAGAAGATACATTCTTCTGTTTTCTGGATAATATATATATAATAGCAACCACCAGAATGACGCCTATTACAATACCAATAGTGACCAGAAGCGGTATATCTGCTTTCTGGTAATATGCCGTTGCCTGGACCACATAGGTTGACGGTGCTTCCTCAGCCGGAGCTTCCACCTCACAGGTATATACCGCATGCGCCGTATACAGCTTCCCGTTTTCAACGTCATCCTCATATACTGCCTTATAAGAACTGGCATACTGCTGTCCGGCAACATAGGCATCCCGGCAGTTGATGCCGTCCTTATCCTTATATTCCTTTCCCTGCCAACTGGCACTGGTAAGCCGGTACTTCCCGGCATCATACCCCAGCATCCGGATTAATTCCGCATAATCCGCTTCTGAAAAAG
>UQXF01000156.1 GCA_900544905.1 uncultured Clostridium sp. | reverse complement strand
CTACACGCGTAAGATCGTCGGCAGCGTCAGATGTGTATAAGAGACAGGGATAGTATTTGTAAGTTATCATGAATTATACAGGATATAAATGACCGTTAATGTGCTGTTGGGATTTGAACCCAAAACCCTGTGATTAAAAGTCGTATGCTCTACCGAACAAATGATTCATTTGCACAAATCTTTTTCACAGCATCATAGCAAAGCGTTTTCCGCAATAATAACAACTTCCCCGATTAGCGTTTTGGATAGGTTTCCTTCAAGTATTCAATAAGCATTTCAGGGATGAATTGATAATGATGAGAATCATATAGCTTGTATGTGACATCCGAACCATGAGATTCCAGCCTCTCCTTCAAGTTTTCCAGTCCTTCCAATGTTGTTGCATGACCATTATAGCTATCCTGATAATCCGGATCTTCCAATGCACCACCACAAAGGAACACGTGCTTATCAAGCTTCTCATTCCTGTCAAAATATCCATAATCCGTTTCACAACCCTCTGAATCTAATTCAATCTCTTTATCATACAGACACCAAAAGGCCGGACTGCCAATTATGTAATACCCGAAGGGTTGATTTTCATACTGATCAGAGTTAAACAACGCATGGTGTGTAAATACTCCTCCGTCAGAATGACCGTACAGGGTAGAATTTGCATAGTCTATCTTATAATTTTCACCAAGATATGGCATCAGATTATCTGTTATAAAATCCAGCAGCAAAGAGCGTGCCTGAACAAGATGCAGGTAACGATTTGTTTCGTCTGTTCCGTTCATATGGTAATTATAGCCAAGACTCACAAGTATCACATCGGCTGCTTCTCCTTCCTCCATGACCTTACGTAGCTCGCTGTGATTGCCAAACCGCCATACGCCGTCCGTAAGAAAGAATACTGGGTATGTCTTATCTTTATCGTAATCAGGCGGCAAAGTCACATGAACCAGAAATTCCACATCCAGCTCTTCATCGTAAATGTTAATCTCGTCAATGGAATCCTTTATCTTTTCAACTGCATCACGGTCATATTCCCAGGTATTTCTGTAATCTGTGTATTCATCTTCTCCCGTATCATATAAGGATTGATTTGAAAAATCGATAGTCCCTTTCGGAAGTATCTCATAGTTTCCACTTTTTATAGCTTCATATGCAATTCTAACACGCTGCGCAGAAAGCTCTGCTTTACCTTCAGAGTAACCATAGTTTTTCATGCTATCCTCTCTGACCCAATCAAGATATTCCTCGAAAGTTGCAAACGTCAGTTCCTGTTCAACATACTCGCCCTCATCATTAATTCCGCTATACATAAATGAATACTCACCACCGTTGTAATCCGCTCCCGGAATTGAATACATTTCAAGCTTTCCGTCTACCAGAACAAGTTCGGTTGTAAGGGAATCCTCATCCATCGGCTGATAATATTCTACGCTGACGGTATGATTACCTTGAGCCAAAATCAAATCACTTACTTCTACAGCTTCAGGTTCATCGAGCAAGGTAAGACCATGTTTCTCCACTCTTGACCACTCTAGTTCCGTCATTTTATTCTCAAGCTGTGAATTGGATAAAGCAGCCGACAGTGTACTGCTGTCAGTTGATTGACTACCACTGCCAGCACCTGCCTTACCACACGCAGAAACAAACAGAAGAAAAATCATCATGATAAATACAATCGCTTTTCTTTTCATAGTTTACCTTCCCTTCTGATACATTATTTAATGTTTATCAGTATATAAGAAATTTCTTTGCAATACCATAAACATTATGTTAAAATTTATAACAATATCGTATTTATTATGAGAATCGAGGTAGAAAAGACCACATGAAAAACAAACGTTATCTTGAAAAACGTGAACAATGGCGGGCTATGATAAGGCAACGGGACGATAGATCAGAAATCGTAAATTACGATGATCCTTCATTCCCATCATACTCCTTCGAAGGACATATGGATAGATCTTCACCCTGGATTAGAAAGGTTCATTGGCACGAAGATGTGGAAATGATGACTGTGCTGACGGGAAAAATGGCATATAACATCAATGGTTCCATTGTTGAGGTTAATGCAGGAGACACGATTTTCATCAATTCGCGTCAATTACATTTTTCAACCGATGTAGACAACATCTACTGCACATATATTATAACAGTAATACACCCCAGACTACTGATTTCTTCCCCCGAGGTTGAATCAGAATATATTCTCCCTATTATTACTAATCCAGACATACAATATATACTGTTTCGGAAAGACGAAGAAACCGCAAAAAAGATTGCAGACCTTACAAGGGAATTGAACAAGTCCGTCGGAAATCAATTTGAAATCACCAGATGCTTTTTTCAGATATGGCATTATATTTTAATCAGTGCGGAAGTAAACATCACAGAATTATCAGAAAACTATTATCAACGTATAGAATGCCTGAAGAACATGATTGGATTCATCAAAGATAATTACAAAGACAAAATCCTGCTTGAATCCATTGCCGCTTCCGGCAATATGAGCAAGTCCAGTTGCAACAACATATTCAAGAAATACACAGGACACACGCCGAACGAATACCTAATCCGCTACCGATTAGATAAAGCAATGGAACTTCTGACAACAACAGACAGTTCTATACAAAATATCAGCAGCAAGTGCGGTTTTAATTCTTCCAGCTATATGACAGAACAATTTGTTAAATACTACCACCTTACCCCACGGGAGTTTCGAAACAGACAAAATAACTCAACTTAGAGGGCATCAGTGCTTAATTTCACTGTACAAAGGTCACCACAAACCACGTATACTTCCCCTCTTCACTCTTCACACGGATGCTTCCTCCCATTCCCTCAATAATAGATTTAGTAAGAGAAAGCCCGATTCCTACACTGTTTGGATTCACTTCCTGGTTCACCCGGTAAAACCGCTTAAAAATATTCGGTATCTCCTTTTCCGGGATTCCCGGTCCTTCGTCCTTTATATAAATTCTGGTATAAACCTTTGTCTGTTCCACCTCTACCCGGATGGATTTGTCATTGCCGGAATAATCCGATGCATTTTTCAGCAAATTAATGACTGCCTCCACCAGCCAGTCCCCATCACAGGAAAGCAAAATTTCCTCATCACAATCGACAGTCAGTCTCTGGTTTCTCTCCTTTACCAGAAAAGAAATCCCTTCACCTGCCTGCATCAGCAACGGTTTCAGCATATTTTCCGTTTTTTCAAACTGGATGGCTCCCGCTTCAATCCGGGCAAGCTTTAGCATAGATAAAACCATCCACTCCATACGACTTAACTGGTTTTGTGCCTCCTCTAAAATCTGTTTCTGCTGCTCCTTCCCCTCCACCTTATCCTCTAACAGCAGGTCTATAAAAACCGTCAGGGACGCCAGCGGTGTTTTTAACTGGTGGGAAATGTCAGAAATAATATCCCGTAGAAATATTTTTTCATCCTGCTCCCGCTTCTTGCTTTCCTTTAATGCGCCTACCATTTTATAAAAATTGGTATATAAAATTCCTACTGCTCCTTCTTTATATTCCTCTGCCGGAGCCTCCTGCCCCTGTCTCTTATACACATCTCCGAGCCCACGAGACTCGACGTCATCTC
>UQXF01000155.1 GCA_900544905.1 uncultured Clostridium sp. | reverse complement strand
AAAAAGGAATCTGAAAGCCTTATATTTACTGGCTTAAAGATTCCGAGAGATTATTATAGAAAAAGAGGGGTGTCTTTTGACACTACCGTAAAAAACATGGGGGTAATTATCGGGAATAACACAGAGCAGCTGCAGAAGGCAGTGGAGCTCATGGAAGATATTAAAGATGAATTGGAGAGGAGAAAATAGTAATATGGGTAAAAAAATAGCATATGACATGGGTATATATTATTCAAGCAATATTATACCGGAGTTTGATTACAAAAATATAAAAGTTTACGGAGTTGGTATTAATATTCTTTTTGAATTTTTCAATATGAGGGAGAAGAAAAGATTTTATTTTATGGCTGATGAATGTGAAAAAATACATGGAGAACTGCCAGGGAAACTTCTGCTCGATGAGATTTATATAGAAGATTTAATTTGCCTGCAGGCAGACCCTTCAGAAAAGTTTGGAGTGTCCATGGAACCAAGGTTTCCGGAAATGCTGGAAGTTTTTAAACAGGGCTTTTCAATTTCCTATGGGGCAGAGAGTTTCTTTATAGATGGTACCTTCCTGCCAGAAGAGGAATGTCCGGTACTATGCAGCTTTCCGATAACAGAAGAGAAATTTAGAGAAATTTATTTAGGTCATTATACAGAGAGCTTTGACCCAATAGGGTATTATACCAAAGAAGTAAAGCATTTTACATAAATTCGCTTTTTTTATTGCGAAATTCTACTGAAAATTCTTTGGCGTGTGCAATATCTGATGTAAACCGGAGCGTTTGGTTGTAGTTTATACAAAATGTAATGATTTCATCTGCATTTGTGTATTTGCGCTTTATTTTGCGCTGCATTTCTGGGGAGATATTCTTTCTGATAAAACAATTAAAAAACGGTTTATCAGTGTCATGCTGGAAATGCATTGCAAGATGCTCCTGGCGGTACAGGTTATAGTCATATATAACTGGATGTGTAGCTGGTATATGGTTAAAAACATCTGACATAAAAGAGTTTACTGGTGATGTTTCATTAAAATCAAAGGTTCCTTTGATTTCAGCAAAACTATCGTTTGGTATATAGGTTGACATATAGTACTTTTTATTTATTTCTTTTACATCAAAAGTTACAATAATATCCCGGTTGCCTACATGCCAAGTTATAGAGAGCTGGTTTTCAAGACCGTTAATTTTGGTATAACATAAAGCAATTCTGTGGTGGTTAATGGTCATATTATAGCGAATTACATCATTAACTCTGTTTGATACGGTTTCCCAATCCTTAAGGATATGAATAAAACCTGTTGTGATTTCCATACTTATACACCTCACTTTAAAATTATTATATATCGGAAAACCGATAAAGACAAGGAGAAGTTTCTATGAAAGAAAGTTTAAATTTGAAAACAATCAAAAAAATCAGAGAAGAGAAGGGCTTATCAAGAATGCAGTTGAGTAAGTTATCCGGTGTTCCTTTGACAACGCTGCATGATTTGGAAGAGGGAATTACAATTAATCCTAGAATATTAACTTTGTTTGCACTAGCTGCAGCTTTTCAGCTGGATATATCAAAATTTATTGCTTTACTGCAGGAGGAGAAAATAAATGGCATTGGAAAAACATATCAAGCTTAGTCCAGAAGCGGAAAATATTCTTTTGGAGCTTCAGAAAGAAAAAGGTTTTACATCCCTGAACCGGACATTGGAATTTATGATAACAGATTATAAAAATAACTGTAATATTGCGAAATCAGTATCCAAGACCGTGACGGAGGACCTGTCAAAGGTGCTGACAAGAATCCGTCTGGGTACCAATACGGCGGATATTAACAGCCAGGTCATTATTGAACTGTTAAATGCCATTGTGTACCAGTTCAATGTGGAGCCAATGACAACGCAGTTTAATGAGACAGCTGCAGTGATGGTAAGCAGACAGCACATAAAAGAAAAAATAGCAGCATATAAGCAGAGAAAAGATAATAAACCAGGGAGATGATGCAGATGGCAGGCATAAAAGCAGGTGTGGTACTGGTCACAAAATTTATCCGGCCAAAGGGCAAGGCATATGCAGGCTATATTGATTACATAGACCGTGATGAAGCGGTGCGGAATGAGTATTCCGATAAATGGAATGGTTATGCAGACTATATGGGAAATCCGGAGAAAACGACAGAGATGTTTGGTGCAGGCTCCGACCGGTTATCAGCAGAAGAAAAGCAGCAGATGAAAAAGGATTTTATCAGTGCCCAGGAAAAAGGGAACCTGATGTGGCAGACGGTGCTTTCTTTTGATAACCGCTGGCTGGAAGAGCAGGGATTATATGACAGCAGTACAAATACATTGAATGCAGACAAGCTGAAGGAGCTGACCAGGAACAGCATGAAAAAGATGCTGGAAAAAGAAGGAATAGCAGAGTCTGCTGTTTGGTCTGCCGCCATCCATTACAATACAGATAATATACATATCCATATCGCTACGGTGGAGCCAGGGAAAACCCAGCGGCCGGTGCGGGACAATGGAGAGCCGAAAGGGGTCTGGAAACAGTCAACATTGAAAGCAGGTAAAGCTTCTGTTGTCAATGCAATATTAAGACAGCAGGAAGAAAACCGGATTATTAATGATTTGATTCGGAAAAACATTGTGGGAGGAAAAAGGGATAAAATGATAGCCTATGATAAGGATTTACGCCAGGCATTTTTGAAGGTGTATAATAATCTTCCGGCAAATAAACAGTACTGGAATTATAACAGTACGAATCTGGGTAATCTGAACCGGAAGAACCTGGATGACCTGTCCCGGTTATATATACAGAAATTCCATGCCCAGGATTACGAAGAATTTAAGCAGAATGTAAAAAAACAGCAAGAGAAGTACAGAGAAGCCTATGGTGACGGGGAAAAGGTAGTAAACCAGTATGCACAAAATAAAGAAAGAGAACTGTATGAACGCTTGGGAAATTCCATATTAAAGGAAATGAAGGAATATGACAAAAGGCTTGCTGACGAGGAACGCCGGGGCAGGCTTCAGGACAGGAGGATGTCAAATTATAAATTATCCGGGGGGATAAATAATAAACTGCTGGCAGACGGGAATATCCATCAAGGTCTTAATATTATGGGACATGCCATGCACCGGATAAACAGGGCGTTTAAGAAAGACTTCCAGTCTATGAAAAATCTGGCAGAATATGAAAAACTGCAGCAAAGGATTGAACTGCAGAAAAAAGAGCAAGATATCGATATATAAAGATGCTTAAAAGTCTACTTACGGATGTGATATGTACCCTCTTTACCGGACAAAATTGATATGTACCCAGAATCCTGGACACATATTTATGAACTAGGCGGAACACATGGATGCTTCCTTCCGGGGTATTGTATAGTGGAAAGTATTTTTTCAAAGAATTAAAAACACCGGATGATGAGAGATATATCCTTGACACTACGGAATATCCATTTACTGTGGATACAGACAATTCCGGAGGACTGCTGACAGAAGAACCGCTTATAAATAAGCTGTATAAGGGTTCTATTAAGGTGATTAAGACAGACGGGGAGACGAAATACCCATTAGAGGATGTAGAATTTGCCCTGTATGACCATCACAAGCAGAAGCTTAACTCCTTTGTCACGGATGAAAAAGGAGAAATCCATATAGA
>UQXF01000154.1 GCA_900544905.1 uncultured Clostridium sp. | reverse complement strand
TGTGGACGAGGAAATGCGTAACAGGCTGCAAGTGCGCCTTATTACCCGCACCCTTATGTGACACAAAACACAATTCTAATAGTGTGGAAGAATATTATGAAAAATTATGTAAAAAGTTTCCGCAAATAAGTTTTAATACCAACGGCGGTGTTGTGCCTTGCAATTCCAATAAAGTGGTCGTAAATCTTTCTTATGACTGTTTGAAAAAAATGGCTAATGATCCGGAATTCGCAAAAGAAATAGAATGGAATTTATCCGGAGAGGTTGCAGCAAATTCACAAGTATATTCTTTTGCAAAGCGTGACGGTGTAGAGTTGGGAGGCAGGACAGTTACATATGATGCTAATGGAAATCGGCAATCTTCATGTGGTGGTATGAGAACAGCTAATTCGTCAAATAAAAGTTCAGATGTATTGAGTACACAAAATCAACAAAAAGCAGCAAAAAGTAGACGGGACAAAAAACGTGAGCAAGAAGAATACTTAGAGAAAATGCGTGAGAAACGAAAAAGAGATGAAGAATATTTGGAAGAATTGCGTGAGAAACGCAAAGATAGAGATGAGTATATTAGTGAAATGTCAGAAAACAGTAGTTCAGTGGTAAGAGCATATACTCAAGCGGAATACGATAATGTAGATTTATTATCTACATTAGATACGAAAATCTGAGGAGGACACGGATATGTCGTTGGAAGTTTACAGTAGGCAGAGTAAGGCGTTTCAGTATGATGGATATAAAATAAATTCTGAAATGCGGGAACACATAAATGCAGAAAAAAGCAGTTCAAATGTACATAAAGACAGAGATACCGTGAATTTTTCCGCAGAGGGCAGAAATATGTGTTACGGATTTGGAGTGCATGATGTAAAAGACCGTGCAAAACATACGGTAGTTAAGCCAGGCATAGCACCTCTTTTTGACACTATTTCAAGGACACTGAAAACAGTCAGAGAAGCAGTACATTTACAATTCAGATAAAATGATTGGAGGAACAGAAGTATGCACATTGGTTCTGGTCTAAATACGGTATCTTCAATGTACCGCCAACAAAAAGGCAATAATATGAAAACGCCTGCATCTGGGGAAAAGACATTTTATACGGCAGAAACACCGAAGGTATATCAGATATTCACAACAGATAATATGTTGTGGACAGGAGGTAATGGCACCGGTCTTTCTTATTGTCTTAAATATGCGGATGATTCGACGGATGAAAATCCTGTGGTGTTAGCGAAAGGTGTGGATGAAAACGGGAAAGAGTTTGAGCAAAGAATTTATATCAATGATGTTAATCCATCAAATGCTACAGTAGTCGAAATGCGTGCATTGGAGGCACATTACAAAGTGGAAAAGCAGGGAGGTTTCACGTCTCTGCCGCTTGAAGCTGGTAATATGGGACTTAACGACAGAAGAGATTTTATCGCAATGTTCAAAAAAAGCATAGAAGATTTAAACAAATTGGGAAGGTTTGACTTATCGTTGCTTTGGACGAAAAGTATGGATACATATCTTAATTTGCCAAATGCAAATAGTAAGTATAAATAGTGCTTAGTCATTTGAACATAGGAAAAAAAGAGAACTTGGATTACATATCATATTGAGGCTGAGAGAAATTAAATATCCAAGTCGTTCAATATAATAGAAATTATTTTAAGTTTCAATAACAGGGAGGTAGGATTATGGCAATTACGGGTATCAATAACAGCAGTTACACATCGTATTATGCTTCAAATTATAAGAATACTGTAAAAAAAACAGATAGTGAAAAGGATAGTACAAATACAAAAGATGGCAACGTGACAACAAGTACAGTTGAATTAAAAACATCACGTCCCGGTGTGACAAAAACAGAGCAGATTAAGACAGGGTATAGTAATGTAAATGATTATTCAAAATACTTGCAAGGAAAATACCATTATATGAATACGGGAACGACTTCAATGCAAGGGGTTCCGACAACAGTATCCGTTTCAAGTGCATTTTTACAGAAGTGTATGAATGATCCGGAAAAAGCAAAGTATCTGGAGGAAAACTTAGCAGCCATTCCAGATTGTGCAAAAAGTGCGGTGAATGGATGTTTGGGCACTTTGACAAATCTGAGTTATAAGGTTGATGAAAACGGAAATATTTCGGTGGCAATATCTGGTACAAATGATCCAGATGGGAAAATAGCGAAAGAGAATGCTGAACGAAAAGCAAAAGAGAACAGAGAAAAAGAGGAAAAGGTAAAAGAAAAAAGAGCTGCTAAAAAAGCAGAGGAAGAAAAAGCTGCAAAGAAACGTGCAGAAAAATCGGCAGAAGGAAAAGAAACGGGTGATTATACCTTATCCGTAACTGGTAATGATGTAAAAAGTATGACACAGAGCCTTGTAGCAGAATCTGTGAGTATTTCTGCACCTGATAGATCAAGTTTTGATATTAAGGCATAAGAGGATTTGATAAAAGAAAAATATCTGTAAATAAGCAGATTGTAAAACGTAACTTTGGGGCAGATGTAAGAAAGGTTGTTGAAAAGAAAGGTAAGAAAGAACAGCGTTCATCTTGGTACTTTACTACACCAAAAACATTTACTTCTGTTCGTGAAGTCCCTTTTGGTGAAACACTATATCAGGCATTGAAAAAGGAAAAAGCTGAACAACTCAAGAATGAAATGAAGTATGGGGAATATTACACGATTCATGTTAAAAAGATTGAAACTGATGAAAAAGGTAATGACATGATCAGGGTTGTACCTATTCAAAAATGTGTTGAAAGTCCACTACAGCGTATCAGATTGGTGTGTATTGATGAAAACGGTCAGTATACTTCTACTGATTCATTTAAGTATTGCAGTAGGGTTATACACCATGAAATGCATCTTGCATTTGATTATCACAGCTTAAGGCACACCCACGCAACACTGTTAATTGAATCCGGTGCTGATGTTAAGAATGTTCAAACACGATTGGGACACACCAATATAGAAACTACATTGCAGACCTATGTGCATGATACAGAAAAAATGGCTGAACGTTCTGTTGATCTCTTTGAAAAAATCACACAAGCAAAAACGTCATAAATAAAAATATTGGGAGTGAATCCGCTGATTGTTCAGCGTGTTCACTCCCTTTTCTTTGTTCAGTGATGATTTTAAAAATTACGGTGGCAAATGGGTGGCAAATCGACTGAACCCCACTCATAAAACCCTGTAAAACCGCTTATCTACGTGATAATAAACAAACCGTCTCAACATGCACCGTCTGCGGGAACTGATCCACACCTCTACACATCCTGATCTCATATCCATTCGCACACAGATACTTCAGATCTCTCGCCAATGTCGCACTGTCACAGCTTACATACACAACCTTCTCCGGCTGCATCTTCACGATCGTCTCCAGCAGTGTCTCGTCACAGCCCTTTCTCGGTGGATCCACAACGATCACGTCTGCATGAGCTGTCTCGCCATTATGCTCTCGCTCATACTCTGCATAATATTCCGGCAGAACTTCTTCTGCCTTCCCGACGAAAAATTCTGCGTTATCAATCGCATTAATCTTTGCATTTTCTTTGGCATCATCGATTGCCTGCGGCACAATCTCAACTCCGTAAACCTGTTTTGCCTTCTGAGCAAGGAAGAGGGAAATCGTTCCGATTCCGCAGTACAGATCCCACACGGTTTCATCACCTTTGAGGTCTGCATACTCAAGTGCAAGTCCGTATAGTTTCTCTGTTTGTACTGGGTTTACCTGATAGAATGATAATGGGGAAATCTGATATTTTACATTTCCGATATAATCTGTAATATATCCCTG
>UQXF01000153.1 GCA_900544905.1 uncultured Clostridium sp. | reverse complement strand
GATGACGTCGAGTCTCGTGGGCTCGGAGATGTGTATAAGAGACAGATATATAACAAAACCGAATTTCCGTAATATTAGAGAAAATAGTGTACAAGGGTTGACATGAAAGTGAGCTTTAATGATATAATATCTATCAAATGTAACATAAAGGAGGATGTGTATTATGGCATGTTTTATAGTACCGGCAGCGGAGGCAATTGTTACAACTGTTATGGAGAAAGCTTTTCAGGCAAAAGAAAAAGAGGAAGCGTTGAAGCTTGATACAGCAGAAGCAGTGGTAAAGACAAAGCTTCCATTTTCAAGGAAATTATCATGGCTGAATAAGATGTTATGGGGTGGCTCTGCTTTGCTTGCATTTGAGCATGTATGGCATGGTGAAGTGGTACCCTGGTTCCCATTCCTGACAGCAATGGAAAATGCAGAGGAAGCCACGGCGATGCTGCATGAAATGTCAACAGTGGGCGTTTCAATGGCAGCGCTGGTAACGGTTGTATGGGGTATTATGGTGCTTGTGACCAAGACAATGGAAAAGAGTGCCGAAAAAGCCGTGCAGCCTATAAAGAAATAGGAGAGATACATAATGACATTATTGATAACAGTTTTTGCAGCCGTGCTTAGTACGGCAATCTGGTATAAAAAAGCACCGGCAGACGATTTACAAATCGGTACATTGTGCCTCATGTATTGGGGAGCATCCCTGATGTGGATGGTAGACGCTGTTTTTGAATATGGGCAGCTGAAGTCGGAATTTTTTACACCGGCACCGGCAGATATGCTGAATGATGCATTTCTTGGCTTTTCCGTGGTGGCGTTTGGTCTGGTAATCTGGATTGTTATTCTGCTTGTAAAGGACCCCAAGGGTGTTGTGAAGGCGGTATTGTTCAGACAGAAGAAATAAGCCATTTGAACGGTGAGGTGTTGGATGCATGACAATAGATGAGATTTTGGAAGAAGTCCGCATGGGAAAAATGTCAACAGAGGAAGCTAAAAAACAGATTTCCGGTTATCAGGAAATGGGGTATGCCAAGCTGGATTTAGACCGCAGGCATAGGACAGGCTTTGCTGAGGTTGTGTATTGCAGCGGGAAGACCGTGGAACAGCTGCAGCACATTTATGAGCGGATTTATCGGGATGAGGGAGAGGTTCTTGGAACCAGAGCGTCAAAGGAACAGTATGATGCTTTGAAACCACACTTTAACGGACTTATCTTTGATTCGCTTTCCCATATTTTAAAAATTGAAAAGGCAGATAAACAGCATATCGGGAATATTGCAGTTTGTACCGCAGGAACAGCAGACATTCCGGTTGCAGAGGAGGCCGCACAGACGGCAGAATTTTTTGGAACCAGGGTGGAGCGCATTTATGATGTGGGCGTGTGTGGAATACACAGACTGCTTTCCCAATCAGAAAAGCTTCAGAATGCCAATTGTGTGGTAGCAGTGGCAGGGATGGAGGGGGCACTGGCAAGCGTCATCGGCGGGCTTGTCAGAAATCCGGTGATTGCGGTGCCTACCTCTGTGGGATATGGCGCCAGCCTGAATGGACTTTCCGCATTATTAACCATGGTTAATTCCTGTGCCAATGGCATAGCGGTTGTAAATATTGATAACGGCTATGGCGCAGGGTATATGGCAACGCAGATTAACCGGCTGGCACAAGGAGACAGAAAATGATTGGAGATTCATATTCAGAAAAATGTACCATGCTGCAGCAGCTTATGCAGATCTATGCAAAGGATAATGTAATGGTCGCTTTTTCAGGGGGCGTGGACAGCAGCCTTCTGTTGAAAATGGCAGTTATGTATGCAGGCGGACAGGAAATAAAGGTGTATGCTGTCACGGCAGATACAGAATTGCATGCGTTACAGGATATACAGATTGCAAAGCAGATTGCAGAGGAGCTTGGTGCCGTCCATATTGTTTTAAAGCTGCGGGAATTAGAGCAGGCAGGAATCCGTAATAATCCGATAGACCGGTGCTACCGCTGTAAGAAATACCTGTTTGGAAGGATAAAGGAAAAGGCGGAAGAACTGGAGGCTTTCACGGTATTAGAGGGAACCAATGCAGATGATATGCTGGCATACCGTCCGGGGATTAAGGCAGTGGAGGAGCTGGGGATAAAAAGCCCCTTAAGAGAAGCCGGATTTACCAAAGAAGAAGTCAGAAGACTGGCAAAGGAGTATGGAATTTCAACAGCAGACCGGCCTTCTGCCCCATGTCTGGCAACCCGGTTTCCGTATGGAGAAGCTCTGGAAAAAGAAAAGCTGATAAGGGTGGAACAGGGGGAACAATTCCTTCATTCCATGGGATTTTACAATGTCAGACTGAGGGCACATGGAGATATTGCCCGGCTTGAAGTGGATGAAAAGGATATGGAAAAACTGCTTGAAAACAAAAAGGGTATCATAAATTACCTGAAAGCTTTGGGCTGGCAGTATATTACCATGGATTTAGAAGGATTCCGTTCCGGCAGTATGGACATACATATGAATTAAAAAAATATGCAGGTATCTGATTACTGCAAAGGGATATAAGAGAAGGAGACGGAAAATGGAACAGACATTATATCTGGAGTGTTACTCCGGTATCAGTGGAGATATGACGGTGGCTGCCTTGCTGGATTTAGGGGCTGATGAAGCTGTATTGCGCCAGGTGTTAGACAGTCTTCCGTTAGAAGGCTTCCGGATAGAAATAAACAGGGTTATGAAGTCCGGGATTGATGCCTGTGATTTCAATGTTATTCTGGAAGACAGTGATAACCATGACCACGATATGGAATATCTGTATGGACATATGCATCATAAGGAGCATGCCCATGATGCCCGGGAGGAAGCGCATTCCCATAGTGGACAGTTTATACACAGCCATACTCATGGGCATTCCCATGAAACTGTACAGATTCATACAGATTCCCATACCCATGAACATGAACACCACCATACCCATAGTCATGTGCACAGAGGGATGAAGGAAATACGGGAAATCATTGAAGCGGGAAATATGACAGAAGGGGCGCGCAGCCTTGCACTCAAGATTTTTTCCATACTGGCAGAGGCGGAGTCCAAGGCACACCGCGTACCGGTGGAGGAGGTGCATTTTCATGAGGTGGGGGCAGTTGACTCCATCGTGGATATCGTGGCAGTGGCAGTGTGCCTGGATAATCTTAACATAAAAAATGTAATTGTCCCGGAATTGCGGGAAGGAAAAGGGACAGTACGGTGCCAGCACGGCATTTTGCCGGTTCCTGTACCGGCAGTTATCAATATCCTGCAGGCATACCGTCTTCCGGTTCAGATTACAGACATTACCGGTGAGCTGGTAACGCCCACCGGGGCGGCAGTTGTGGCGGCAATCAGAACCGCAGGTCGTTTGCCACTGAAATTTACCATTAAAAAGACAGGTCTTGGCGCCGGAAAGCGGGAATATGAATGTCCCGGCATTTTAAGAGCCATGCTGATTGAAGAAACAGAAGGCTAGAAAGATAACAGGGGATGAAATAAATGTTTCATCCCCTGTTATTCTTACCGGAATTCTTCCGGAATGTCTTCCGGCTTCATTGTCTCATGTATTTTGCAGGTTCCGGCAGCCTTTGCCGTTTCATAATACCAATGCTTATAATTCAGTGTCTTTAAGGTTTCCTGCATTTGTGCAATCTGATTCAGTACGGCTTCTCTTTGCCGGTCGATTAACTGGAGCCGCTGTTCGATGGTAGAGTCACCCTCCATGCACCAGTCAATAAAGGTCTTAATATCTTTAATGGACATACCTGTCTTTTTCCTGTCTCTTATACACATCTCCGAGCCCACGAGACTCGACGTCATCTC
>UQXF01000152.1 GCA_900544905.1 uncultured Clostridium sp. | reverse complement strand
TAAGATCGTCGGCAGCGTCAGATGTGTATAAGAGACAGGTATATTAATTAATACATGTAGTATATCTAAACAAATTCGCAATGTCAAGTGTTTACTTTAATTGTTAATTTTTTATCTCATACTTTCCTATATCCGGCATATATATAATTAACAGCACATATCGGAGCAGCTATGCACTTTAATACATCCCATAGGCGTTTCATTCTTATTCTGTTACCCTTTCTTATAGTATCCCTCACACTTTCCATCCTATATGGAATACATATTATTTCTCCTACTGATAACGAAAGCTACCACACCAGACTATTAGAGCAGATGGAACAAGCCTCCTCCTTTTCAGAATTTACCAATGCCCTGTTTTGTTATGAGACTACCTCCGATTCCATCACAACCGCCTATACGCTGAAAAATCCCGCTGCCTATAACATTCCTGCATTAGAACCTGACCTCACCTCTTTCTCCTGCCGGGATTACCAAAAAGAAAACCAGTCCAGCCAGAATATCCTGGGTTTCCTATCTGACAACCTGAAGCGCTTTTCCGATTCAGAATTAACGGAAAGTGAACAAATCACCTACTCCCTTCTCACAAATAACATAAATCTCAGCAAGGCTGTTTCCAAATATCCCTTTTACGAGGAACTGCTGGGAAGCTCCTCCGGTGTCCAGGCAAACCTGCCTGTCACTTTAGGCGAATATCCCCTGCGGAACGAAGAGGATGTCAAAACATATTTAAATCTGTTAAAGCAGGTGCCAGCTTACTTTGAAGATGTAATTTCCTATGAAGAACAGCGAAATAAAAAGGGGCTCTGCACTCCGGACTTTCTATTACTTTCCTCTAAAGAAAAAATGGAAACCATGCTGGACGGCTTTCACAATGACGATAACAGCTTTATCGACACCTTCAATGAAAGAATTTCAAAGGTGGAGGGGCTCTCAGGCAGAAAGCAGCAGCACTATAAAAAGCAAAATGAAAATTATGTAAAAAAATATGTGATTTCCGCTTATGAAAATCTATACCAATACATGGAAAAGCGTTTAGAAAGTACTTCTACAGACAATCTGGTTCCCGATTCATCCACCGCTTATGGCCTGTCCTCGCTTCCTGATGGAGACAAATATTATTCTCTGCTTGTAAAGAGCGCTACCGGCTCTTCCCGTCCGGTAACAGAGCTTATCTCCATGACGGAACAGGCATTATCACAGGCTCTAGGAGATGTTTTAAATATTGCCATAACCGACCAGAAGTCTTATTTTTACTACTGTGAAAATTCTCTGGAAACCTATTACCAATCCCCGGAAGTGATACTGGAAGCCTTATCCCTGATGATTCGGGAGGATTACCCTGTCCTCAATAATACTCCCACCTATCAGGTTAAAAATGTATCGGAAAGCCTCGCCTCTTCCCTGAGCCCTGCCTTTTATATGATTCCCGCCATAGATGATTATCAAAATAACACAATCTACATCAACGCATTATACACCAATGAAGAAAACGGAAATCTGTTCACCACTCTGGCTCACGAAGGCTTTCCCGGACATTTATACCAGACTGTTTACTTTAATGATACACATCCGGACAGCGTCCGCCAGTCTCTCAATTATCCGGGTTATGTGGAGGGCTGGGCAACCTATGTGGAAATGAATGCCTTTACCTTTTTAGACTATCCTCTGGAGGGTGACTCCCTGTGCCGGCTTTATCAGGCGGATACCATTATCAATCTTGCACTCTGCTCCCGCATTGATATGGGAGTCAATTATGAGGGCTGGACTTTAGCTGACACCTGTAAATTTTTTGAGGACAACGGATTTAACAGCACTTATGCCGCTGATGTTTATACCTATGTGGTAGAAACACCTGCTAACTATTTAAGTTATTTTATCGGTTATCTGGAAATTCTGGATTTAAAGGAAGCATATAAAAACCAGGAGATGGAAAATTACTCTGAAAAAGACTTTCATAAAAAATTACTGGATATTGGTCCTGCCGACTTTGAAACGATACGAAAGGAAATGCTTACAAATTCATATCAGCCATGAGCAGCGTCTCTCATGGCTGATATATCCGTCTCTCTTATCTATGATTTGCCGTTTTTCGTAATATATTTTTAATTATAACAAAAGAACCGCTGCTAATACAACGGTTCTTTCTAGTTTTTAATATTTCTTTTTAATTAAATTATATCAGTTAAGTGTATGCTTCACATTCGCCAGGTGTTCGTATTACAGTACATCTACTAACTTCTGCAATGCTGCAAGTGCCTCATCCGGAAGCTTGTCATAACCACCCTTGTTTGCAGCGAAGTCTTCTACAGCCTTTACACGGGTCTGCATAGCAGCCTTTAACTGAGCCTTGTAATCTGCATCATCAAGGTTTACATCAAAGCCTTCCCAATCCATAATCTCGATATCCTCGAAAGGTCCCCACTGTGTGAAGCTTGCCTTTCCTTCAACGATTGTCTCAAGAATTCCTAATGTATCCTTAGGCTGTACCTTCTTGCCCATGAAATCACCAGTGTTGATGATGTAGCAGTCTACGTTCTTCTCCTCAACTAACTTCTTGAACTTCTCATAGTCATTTACCAATGGATAAGTTCTGAATGGGTTAGCATATGGTACGATACGGATTGCATTCATATCTGTTCCTGCTGCAACACGCTCTGCTGAAGATGTCTTTGTTGCCAGAGTAGCACCCATAACAGAAGCCAGTGCAGAACCCTTTAACTTAACTACCGGTGGAATGGTAGGGTCTTTCATAATCCAGAAGATTGCATTAACAGGAGCATCAATCTTATCTACACGGTTTGGAGACCATAATTTAGACTTGATTGCACGTCCGTTACCATTACGGATATCCTCTGTTACTAACTGAATTTTGCCGTCCTCGTCCTTTGTTGCAGAACAGTTCTGGGTTGTCAGTAAATACTTGTTATCCGGACAGCCTGTCGGATAGTCAGCTGTCTTATCGAAATAAGATGGCTCCAATGCGATGGATGCACAGGTATCGGTATTGATAATAAATGCATCATCATGAAGAACCTTAATCTCATACTTGCCATTATGCTTAGCATGTGTAAGGGTAGATTTACCAGAGCCTGATAAACCATAAACAGAAGCAACAAATTTAGAACCATCTGCTAATAAATATTCCTTCTGTCCACCATGACAGGAAGCATAACCGTTACGGTTAGCCAAAGCCCATGCCATTGTCAAAGTACCCTTCTTGTGCTCACCAAAGTATCTCATACCAAGGATTGCAGCACAGTTTTCATCTGTATCAAAGTAGCAAAGAGTTAATGGGTCGCTTAAGCAGCTGTAATCCACATCCGGTCTCTCCTGTGGGAACCACTGTGGGTCAGAGAAGATATAGATATCTGCCTCCTTGCCATCTCCAACCGGCTTAGACTCCTTGTACATCTTAATATACTCATCAGACATATACTGGAAGTTTAACATCCAGTTGTAAAGGATATTCTCTTCTCCTTCCGGAATCAATAAATGAGCCTTAACCATGAATTCCGGGTCCAAACCAATGAATACCTCTGCATGGTACATGGTTTTCCAACGGGTCTCATAAATAGCGTCCATAACTACTTTATCTAACTTAACGTCATCCACACCTGGCTCACCCTTGATACGGCGGGCAGCTGCGTAACGACCAGTTACTGCACCATCATTGAATAATAATACCTTGGAGTCCTCGTCTAATCCGACTTCCTCAGCACGGTATACAGGCATATCTGTTACGATGGTTCCTGGAGAATTTTTCGCTAATTCATAAGCTTCTCTTAAGGTGTTAACCTTTACTACGTTGTTACCGTAGAATGCTGCCTCGATGATAGAACGGGTTTTAGAAAAACCTACTTTGCCAGCACCGATTTCGTCAAGTTTGTAATTTGCTTTTGTTGACATGTTCTCATATCCTCCTGCGTTTTTTATTTTTCATATTCTTTAAAATGATGAAATACTTTATTACTATTAACCTTATATTAAAAGTTAACCACGTTAAGTATATAATTACCGTGGTTTGATGTCAATAGTATAAATGCTCAATAATCTGTCTCTTATACACATCTCCGAGCCCACGAGACTCGACGTCATCTC
>UQXF01000151.1 GCA_900544905.1 uncultured Clostridium sp. | reverse complement strand
CGAGATGACGTCGAGTCTCGTGGGCTCGGAGATGTGTATAAGAGACAGGTTGTAGCTTAATTCCCGGCAACGAAAAAGCTGTCATGTCTTGTTTTTCTCTAATCAGAATACAATTCATGACAGCTTTTTTCGTTCTATCTTATAAATGCAGCACTCTTTCTTTAATCTCCTGGGTACGTCCCTGGTTCCAGAACTGGGTTCCGATATAACCGCAGGTACGTCTCGCCACATTCATGGTGTCCTGGTCCGTATTTCCGCAATTCGGACATCTCCAGATTAGCTTTCCCTCTTTATCAGAGGAAATCTGAATCTCCCCGTCAAAACCGCACTGCTGGCAATAATCACTTTTGGTATTCAGCTCTGCATACATAATATTGTCATAAATAT
This sequence comes from uncultured Clostridium sp., assembly GCA_900544905.1. GTDB lineage: Bacteria > Bacillota > Clostridia > Lachnospirales > Lachnospiraceae > CAG-590. The sequence continues at coordinate 3,718 of UQXF01000151.1, read as the reverse complement.
GCTGCATAACCGACAAAACCGCATCGATATTGTTCTGCATATTCGGTACTTCCACATAACTGACAGCCCCGCCCGGAGACAGCTCCTGGAACTTAGACTCAAAGGTCAGCTTCTTAAAAGCATCAATCTCCTCTGTGACATGAACGTGATAGCTGTTTGTAATATAGTTCTTATCCGTCACACCCTCAATCTTGCCAAACCGCTTCTGCAGACATTTTGCAAATTTGTAAGTGGTAGACTCCAACGGTGTTCCATAAATACTGAAGTCAATATTGGTCTCTGCCTTCCATTTTGCACAGGCATCATTTAATCTCTGCATAACCTCTAAGGCAAACGGCGTTGCCTCCGGATTGGTATGGGAAAGACCTGTCATATAACGGGTACATTCACAAAGTCCGGCATAGCCTAAAGAAATGGTGGAATAGCCATTGTAGAGCAGTTTATCGATGGTTTCTCCCTTTTTCAATCTGGCAAGGGCACCATACTGCCATAAAATCGGGGCAACATCAGAAGGGGTTCCCTTCAGGCGGTTATGCCTGCACATCAGCGCTTCATAACATAGCTGTAATCTCTCATCCAATATATTCCAGAACTGCTCCATATCTCCTTTTGAAGAACATGCCACATCAACCAGATTCAGGGTTACCACACCCTGGTTAAACCGTCCATAGAACTTCGGCCTGTTGCTCTCATCATGGTAAACAGTGAGGAAGGAACGGCATCCCATACAAGGATAGCAGTTGCCATCCTTCAGCTTCTTCATTACCTTCTCCGAAATATAATCCGGCACCATACGCTTCGCAGTACACTTTGCCGCCAGCTGGGTAAGCGCCCAATACTTGCTTCCCTCCCTGACATTGTCTTCTTCTAATACATAAATCAGCTTTGGAAATGCCGGAGTAATATACACACCCTTTTCATTCTTAACGCCTAAAATTCTCTGGGTTAACATTTCCTCAATCACCAGGGCCAGGTCATCTCTTGTCCTTCCCTCCGGAACCTCATCCAGATACATAAATACAGTAACAAACGGCGCCTGTCCATTGGTTGTCATCAAAGTGATAACCTGATACTGAATCATCTGCACACCCCGCTTAATCTCTTCCCTTACCCGCAGCTCTGCAATGCTTGCAATCTGGCTGTCGTCAATCTGAAGTCCTGCGGCATCGTACTCTTCCTTCACCATTTTCAGGTATTTCTTGCGGCTGACATCCACAAAAGGTGCAAGATGGGAAAGGGTTATACTCTGCCCGCCATACTGGGAGCTTGCTATCTGGGCAATACTCTGGGTGGCAATATTGCAGGCGGTAGAAAAGCTCTTTGGACGGTCAATCATGGTCTCACTGATGACGGTTCCGTTTTGCAGCATATCCTCCAGATTTACCAGACAGCAGTTATGCATGTGCTGGGCAAAATAATCCGAATCATGAAAATGGATAATTCCCGCTTCATGCGCCTTTACAATCTTCTCCGGCAGCAGAAACCGCTTTGTGATATCCTTGCTCACCTCACCTGCCATATAATCCCGCTGTACACTGTTAACAACCGGATTTTTATTGGAATTCTCCTGCTTCACTTCTTCATTATTACACTCAATCAGACTCAAAATCTGCTCATCGGTAGAATTTGCCTTACGGACAAGGGCTCTCTTATAGCGGTAGGTAATATATTTTCTGGCCACCTCAAATGCCTGCATTTCCATAATCTCATTCTCAACCAAATCCTGGATTTCCTCCACACCGAACGTGCGGTTCATACTGCTGCAGGTAAGTGTAACCTTCTTTGCAATCTCCTTTATCTGCTCTAAAGAAAGGCGGTCTGTCTCCACAACCTCCTTATTTGCCTTTTCTACTGCTGCAACAATCTTTGTGATATCAAATGCCACTTCCGTTCCACTACGCTTAATAATTCTCATGTTCTTTCCCTCTTTCACTGCTTCGGCAGCCAGACCGGCACCTTGCCGTTCCGGCTTTCCCGGACTTACTGTATACGCAAATAATGTGTCAGATTTCCCCGTCTGACACAACATCTTGTGTTATTGTAAATCACTTCCCGATAAAAAGCAAGAACATATTTCTACAGTGTTTGTCACTAATTGTCGCATTTTCAACCCGCTTGTACAAATTGCACAATCTTTTTCAGCATTATATGCAAAAAAATCGGGACATCCCCAAAGGACATCCCGATTACTATTTTATATTCTCTCTTTTACATAGTTTTCAATCATTGCAGCCGTTTTTTCAATTCCCAGCCTGCTGCTGTTGATACAGAGGTCATATCCCCTGGAGTCTCCCCATTTAAAATCTGAATACCGGTTGTGATACAGTTTCCGTTTTTTGTCATGTCTCACCATCTTAAGGGTTGCCTCCGTGTCAGACAACTGGTATTTATCCTTCACATGTACCAGCTTCTTCTCCTTGTCTCCCAGAACAAAAACGGATATCAGTCCATCCCTTCCCTTTAAGGCAGTCTCCGCACATCGTCCAAGCACCACAAAGGACTCTCCACTGTCCGCCTTTTTTTGGAGATATTCAAACTGCATCTTCACAAGATTCTCTTCCATGGAATTGGAATGTCCGCTCACACTTCTTGAAAGAATTGGATTTCTTGGTTTCTCATCAAATTTCTGCAGGTGCTCTGCATCAACATCCTTCTCTTTTGCAATGGCGTCTAAAAGGTTCCTGTCATACAGTGGAAGCCCCAAATCCTCTGCAACCTTCTCTGCAATCCGGCGTCCGCCGCTGCCAAATTCACGACTGATTGAAATCATAACTTGTTTCTCCATACTGTTGCCCTCCTTCAATCATAATTATTTTAATGCGCATCACATTTTATTCTACGCCTGTTTCCTTATTTCTAAATTTATTATACCGTTTTTTTCCATAAATTACCACCAAAAAAAGAGTTTTTACAAAAAATTCACGAAATTCTTTGTAAAAACTCTCATCCAAATAAGGGCTCCGTTTTTCAAAATGTCCGGAATGCCTTATCCGCAATAGCGTACAAAAATGAAAATCATGGAAATCAGCACAACAATAACCGTTGCCGGCGCCGATGTTTTGCAGTATCTTCCCCATCCAATCGGATGACCGCTTTTGGCTGCAACAGAGGTACCCACTACATTGGCAGAGGCTCCAATCGGGGTTGCGCTTCCACCAATATCCGTTCCCATGGAAAGCGCCCATGCCAGAGTTGACAAATCCACACCGGTGGCTGCCGCAAGGCTTTTTATAACCGGTATCATAGTTGCCGCAAACGGAATATTATCCACAAAAGCGCTGGCAATTGCAGATACCCAGATAATAATAGCAACCATTGTCTTCAGGTTACCGCCGCTGACATCGCCAATAAAGCCGGCAATCACCTCTAAAATACCGGTCTGCTCCAGTCCGCCTACCACCATAAATAACCCGATGAAAAATAAAAGGGTCTTATAATCCACCTTTTTCAACAGCTCCAATGCACCTTTTCCAGCTGCAATCAATGTAACAATTGCAATAACGCCGCCGATAAAGGCAACGGTCAGGCCGGTCTGCGCATGGGTAACCAGCATAAGAACCGCACATGCAAAAATAACGCTGCTCACAATAAAATCCTTTTTATTGGTAATAGCCTCCTCCGGGTCCGGAAGCGTAGCCGGGTCAACCGCATTGCCAGATTCCTGCTTCAACTCCTTACGGAATCTGTTTCTTATACACATCTGACGCTGCCGACGATC
>UQXF01000150.1 GCA_900544905.1 uncultured Clostridium sp. | reverse complement strand
GGACTTATACTCCCGTACCGGTTCGATTCCGGTCGCCGGCATTGAGTACTTAATGGGGAATAAATTATTTATTAATAAAATATAGCCCCACTAAGCAAATTACAATCCCTATTACTTTATTAAGGGTTATTGCTTCCTGGTAGAACACCGCGCCTATAAAAATCAAAGCAAGGGAAAGAAATGCGCTTTGCACAATGGATGCTGTGCTGACAGGCCAGCCTATTTTGTAGGCATATATAAATCCTGTTTCCAGACCTACAACAGAGACTCCTAATAAAACAGGAGCTATGTTCATTTTATCATATTCATGAATTAAATTCCCGTTTTTATTAATCAGGAAATACATAATTGCAGAACAACAAGCGCTTACAAGGTAAGTGATAGTCATGGATGCCATTGTATCCATATCTTTTGGGACAGATTTGGCGCAAATCTGATAAATAATATTTGAGATAACAACAAGTGCAATTGGCCAAATATAAGACATAATCATTCCTCCATAAAAAATAAAGCAGCCAGACTTTGTTAGCCTGACTGCTGGTAGGTGCTCACCCATGCTGTCATTATATTGCATGCATTGGGAATTGTCAACTCTTAGCAGTGCTCACGGTTCATATAGCTGGAAACTGACCTGGTTTCATAGGCATGTAGCTTTATAATTTATTTAAAGTAAAAACCAAAATAATTTAATAAAATTTAATTAAAATTAAGTAAAAAGCCTTGTATTCTTCTGGAAAATGTTTTAGAATAGCCACAATTAAATGGCGATACATACAGGTAAGACGGCCGGATAATAATTTGAAAAGAAAGCAGGAATGGTTATGGCTATCATTTATAATGAGGAAAAACAGGTTTTTGGATTGCAGACGCCGCATGCCACCTATATGATGGGGCTGGCAGACGGAAAATATTTAGGGCATATTCATTTTGGAAAGAAGATTGAAAGTCTGGACGGGGCGTATTTGCTGAGGACGGAAGAGCCTCCTTATGTTCCATCCAAAAACAAAAGAGAAAAATGTTCTTTTCTGGATTCCTTTCCGATGGAGTATTCCTTCGGCGGTGTGGGAGACTACAGAGAGAGCTGCGTGGAGGTACGAAATGCCAGGGGATACAGAGGGTGCGAGTTTGTCTATAAATCTCATGAGATAAAGGCTGGCAAGCCGAAGCTTTCCGGCCTCCCGGCAACCTTTGGGACACCGGATGCCTGCGAGACCCTGGAAATTACTATGGCGGATGAGGTATTGAAGCTGGAAATGCTTCTCTCCTATAGTATTTTTGCGGATTCTGATGTGGTGGCAAGAAGTGTACGGTTTAAGAATAAGGGAGAAGAACCGGTTTATCTGGAAAAAGCCTATAGTGCCTGTCTGGATATGGATGACAGGGAATTTGAAATGCTGTCACTTCACGGCTCCTGGGCGAGGGAACGGCAGATGGAGAGAAGAGCTCTCGGACATGGCAGGCAGATGGTGTCCTCCATAAGAGGGGAATCCAGCCATCAGGAACACCCGTTTTTGGCACTTCTGACACCGGGAACGACGCAGGAGTCCGGTGAAGTGTACGGAATGCACTTTGTGTATTCCGGCAATTTCCTGGCGCAGGCAGAGCTGACCCAGTTTGATACGGTGCGGATGACCATGGGGATTCATCCCTGCAATTTTGAGTGGAAATTGAATCCGGGAGAGGAATTTACGGCGCCGGAGGTTATCCTGGTATATTCCGATAAGGGACTTGGCGGAATGACAAGAACCCTTCACGACCTTTACCGGAACCATTTAATCCGCAGTCCGTATTTGCATAAGAAACGCCCGGTTCTGATTAATAACTGGGAGGCAACCTATTTTAACTTTGATACGGATAAGCTTCTTGCCATTGCCAGGGAGGCGAAGAAATGCGGCATTGAAATGCTGGTTATGGATGATGGCTGGTTTGGAAAGCGGAATGCTGACAATTGTTCTCTTGGCGACTGGCAGGTGAACAGCGATAAGCTGCCGGGCGGTCTGGCTGATTTGGTGGAAAAGGTGAAGGATATTGGCCTATCTTTTGGAATCTGGTTTGAGCCGGAGATGATTTCGCCGGATTCCAATCTTTACCGGGCACATCCGGATTATGCCATACAGATTCCGGGGAGAGAGGCGTCGGAGAGCAGACAGCAGTATGTACTGGATTTATCCCGGCAGGAGATTGTGGATTATGTATATGAAATGGTTGCGGAAGTGCTTAGAAGTGCAGATATTTCCTATGTAAAATGGGATATGAACCGCCAGCTCAGTGATATGGGAAGCTTTGCCCTGGAAAATGACCGGCAGGGAGAGCTGTTTCACCGCTATGTGCTGGGCGTTTATCAGCTTCAGGAAAGGCTTGTTACGGAATTTCCCGGGCTTCTTCTGGAAAACTGCTCCGGAGGCGGCGCCCGGTTTGACCCGGGAATGCTGTACTACAGCCCGCAAATCTGGTGCTCGGATGATACGGACGCCGTGGAACGGCTGCGCATCCAGGAGGGAACGGCACTGCTATATCCGTTGTCTTCCATTGGCGCACATGTAAGTGACTGCCCGAACCATACGGTTGGCAGGGTGACGCCTTTTGAGACCAGGGGACATGTGGCACTGGCAGGCACCTTCGGCTATGAGCTGGATATAACAAAAATACCGCAGGAGGAGCGTCTGGCGATAACGGAACAGATAAAGCTTTACCACAAATATAATGATATGGTGCGGGAAGGGGATTATTACCGGATTGCTTCCTTCCGGGAGAATCATACCCATGACTGCTGGCAGGTGGTGAGAAAAGATAAAAAGGAAGCGCTGGTAACCTATGTACAGGTAATGGGAGAGGCAAATTATCACAGCCGGCGAATCTTCCTTCAGGGACTCTTGCCGGAGGCAAGGTACTGTCTGGAGGAGACGGGACGGGAATATACCGGAGAAATGCTGATGCATGGTGGCTTTCTGGTACAAAGACCATGGGGAGATGCACAGAGCAGATTATACCACTTTATCAGAGTGGACGAGGAGGCGTAAGCCTCCTTTTGTTTTTGCGAAGACGGTTTTGCTACTGGATTCGCCTTTTCCGGTACAGAGCCGGGGTTGTGCCGTTTTCTCTTTTGAAAAGCTGGATAAAATAGTTTACATTTTCAAACCCTACCCGCCAGCTGATTTCGTTAACCTGTAAAGAGGTGTTCTGCAAAAGCTCTTTTGCGTGTTCTAAACGGACGCTGTTGATATATTGCAGCGGCGTAGTCTTTAGATATTTTTTGAAATCCCGGCAAATCTGATATTTGTTAATATGGAAGCGCCCGGACAATTCATCCAGGGAAAAATGCTCCGCATAGTCTGTGTCCAGGGTTTCCTTGAGCTGGAGAAGCCAGGAGGGCATACCGGTATCGTTGCAGGTGTCCTGGCAGACGCAGAGGAGATGGGTTAAAATTTCGGTTAACAGCTTGGCGTTTGTCACCTCGGGATGGTTAAAATTCTGCAGTATGATTCTTGTAAACAGCTGTGGAAACAGGGAAGCCTCCGGAAGGCTGATTACAGGAAAGGCAATCTGTGTATAAATATCATAATAATAAGGAACCGGATAGCCGTCAAAAAACAGAGCCTGGAATTTCCAGGGTGTGGAACAGTGCAGGGTATATTCCGGGCGGCAGTCGATGAAAAGGAGGCTGCCTGCAGAAACCGGATAGGAGGCGTCTTCGTATTGAAGGATGGCACTGCCGGAAAGAGAGTATAGGAGCAGGTAGGAATGGAAATTCTGCTGTGTATAGTGGGTGTTGGCTGGAAAGGACGTGGTTCCGGCGGCTTTTAAGTAGATTAAATATTCCGCTGCCTGTATGCTGTAAGGAATGGAAGGCGGCAGAAAATCGGCAAGAGTTTTGCCCTTCACAGAGACGGATTGGGAGGAAAGGGTATGTAAAAAGGTATTTTCAAAGCTCATAACAGATATTCTCCTTTGCGCTTATTTAGAAGTATTATGATATTCATGTTCATTGTTTTCACAGTTATTTGTAACTTTTTGCTTATTATTAATATAGCAATAATGATTTGTTGTGTCAATATTGATATATAATATGCAAAAATATTGGAAAAACCAAGAAAAAAACAATAAATTATCAAGTAAATTAAGGTTAAAAAGAGTAAATAATAAAGGTAAATTATATAGCTGTCTCTTATACACATCTCCGAGCCCACGAGACTCGACGTCATCTC
>UQXF01000149.1 GCA_900544905.1 uncultured Clostridium sp. | reverse complement strand
AAAAGGAATCTGAAAGCCTTATATTTACTGGCTTAAAGATTCCGAGAGATTATAACATTGAAAAGGAGGTGAAGTTACATGGGGAATTTATATAAAATACATAAAAATGAGAAAAAATCGAATTTGATTGTTGATTTTGTGAAAAAACTGTATATAATAGAAAGTAGAAAAGAAGGTGAGGTAGCAATCATGTTAATTCAATTTAATTTCAAAAATTTCAAATCATTTAGAGATGAGGCTACTTTGGACTTGTCCGCAGCGAAGATGACAGAGTTCTCGGATAGAGTAGTGACTGTTGGTAGTGAGAAGATTTTGCCGGTTGCTGCCATTTATGGAGCAAACGCAAGCGGAAAGTCTAATATATATAATGCCTTTGAATATATGTCTGATTATGTTGCAGATTCTTTCAAGTATGGCGATGAGGAGGAAAAGTTTGATGAATTCAGACCTACTCCGTTCTTGTTCGATTCCACATCTGCCAGTGCAGAATCCAGCTTTGAAGTGTATTTTACCTTGCCGGGTGATAAGTCAGAGAGAACATATAATTATGGTTTCTGCATTAACAAGGAAGGTGTAACGGAAGAATGGCTCAACTCTAAGGCAAAGACTGCCAGAAAGTACAGTACTGTATTCTACCGTGGAACTTCCGATGAAGACCTGGATTTATCAGGATTTCCTAAGAGTAGCAGGGATAATATTCAGGTTGCGCTTGAAAAGCAGGTACTCATTATCTCTTTGGGGGCGAAGTTGAAAGTCGGTAAGTGTAAGGCAATCAGAGATTGGTTCCTGGCAAATGAATTTGCTGATTTTGGTGATCCTTTCACAAACTTCTTTATGTCCCGCAGATTGCCAAAGGGATTTGTAGAAAACAAGGATGTTCAGCAGAAGGTGGTAGAATATTTTGCATCTTTTGACGAGCATATCAAGGATTTTAGAATTGAAAAGGTTCCTCACGATGGAGAAACAAAAGGGGATACCTACAAAATTAATGCTCTCCATAAAATGATTGATTCGGATGATATGGCAGAAATCCCTTTGGGAATGGAGTCTGCTGGAACATTGAAAATGTTTGCATTATATCCGGAATTACAGGAAGTATTGGAAAAGGGAAGTGTATTCTTTATTGATGAATTAAATGCTCGCCTTCATCCGTTGCTTGTAAGAAACTTTTTGCTTACATTTTTAAATCCGGAAATCAACACCAATCATGCACAGCTTGTATTTACAACTCATGACACATGGCAGTTGTCTAATCAGTTGTTACGACGTGATGAAATCTGGTTTGTGGAAAAGGATGAGAGAGGCGTTTCCACGCTGTACTCATTGGCTGACTTTGTGGATGAGGATGGTTCCCGTATCCGTAAGGATGAAAGCTATGAGAAGAATTATTTAATTGGAAAGTATGGTGCAATCCCTACCTTAAAGAGTATTGATATATTTAAGGAGGATTGAGTATGGCGAAAAAGGATAGAACAGGTAACCGAAAATCGAGAGAGCAGAGAAAACAATTCAAAGTGCCGGAATTAGGTTACTATCTGATTGTTACCGATACAGAAGCTACAGAGCGTTGTTACTTTACAGGACTCCATCAGGCTTTGTCGGAGGATGTTAGAAATAAGCTTGTTATCAAGGTTGTTGAGACAAAGACTCGTACCATGATTGATAAATGTCTGGAACTCACTGCTTATGATGCACAGTATCGTATTCCGTGGATTGTATTTGACAGAGACCAAGTGCAAGGGTTTGACGAGATTATTGCAGAAGCAGTGAGTAAGGGAATACAGGTGGGCTGGTCCAATCCATGTTTTGAAATATGGATGTATGCCTATTTCGGTTCCATGCCGGCAATTCAGGATTCTTGGACTTGCTCCTTAGATTTTGGACGAGTATATGAAAACAAAACAGGGCAGAAATATTCCAAAGCTGATGAGCAGATGTACAGAAAACTCTGCAAAGCCGGAGATGAAGAAAAGGCAATTCAGATAGCACAGCAGAAATTGGAGCAGTGTATTAGGGAAGGTAAAACAAAACCATCAGAGATGTGCCCAGGTACGACGGTGCATGAGCTGGTGGATGAGATTAAGGGGAAAATCAGGAAATAAATTGATTGGAGATAGTGATAGGTATGGACAATATTTTTATGCATGATGCAGTTCCTACTTGGAGTGGTTTTTTGTATCAAGGTCGTATCGCAGTTTATTTGGCAGTTAGAAAAATAAATGAGTTGCGGGAAGCGGGTAATGAATCTGAAATCAAAAAATATGCGCTTGAAATGGAAAAGTGTGAGGATATTGCAGTAGTTTATATGGATGGAAATAATAAGAAGTATCATTCAATTCATCAAGTAAAGAATGAAAAGGGGTGTAAACTTGAATCATATAAAGAGCCATTAATTCAACTTATGTTAGAAAAGGGGTTTTACAGAAAGAATAATTATGGTACACCAGCTGCCTATCTCCATATTAGTAAAGAAATAAATGTTAAAAATGAAAGCATGAATGAACATGCTTTGGAGTGTTTGAAAAATTGGAAGGCTGATATTCTAAAGTTCTACAATGAACTGAGTGTGATTTATGATAGCTTTATTGGTAATGAAGTGACTTTAAAGCGTCTACTTGATATTATGAAAAATAATACGAAAACAATTGGCATAAATAGAGAAGAATATAAAAAGAAATATTCGGAACTTAAAAAAATGTGTAATGATGCATTAGAAGATATTGGAAGTGGTAATTTCAAAAATGAACAAATGATAAAGGATACATTAGGTGATTTCATAAACTATTTAGACGGAAAGTTGTATGCGACACAAGTGAGTGAAGAGGTAGAAATTTATGAATATGAAACAGGTAAAAGTTATTGTACTGGTTCGGATGTGTTCAACGCTATAGTAGGACAAGTAAAGCAATATAAGGGGGAAAACTGTGAATTTATTGATGAACAATTTAAATATATTGCAGATGTTATGATAAACTTTGTTGAAGGCAATATATTGGAACGTCATAAATGTATGCAAGAAAAGAAAGATGCATTTTATTATGAAATTATGTTGAGTGAATTAAAAAAAATGTTAGATGGAACGGTAGAGAATTATGAAAAAGAAGCAAATATTTTAGCATTAAATAGAATCTATAATGATCATTTAGAAAGTTACTGTAATGCTTGTCGAAGAAAAAATAGAGATGTTTGTCAAAGTACAACATGTAAATTACAACAGGCTGAGTATAGAAAAGGAAGTCTGGAAAAGAATGAGTTTATAAAGTTTTGCTATAATCTTAACCCAGAGTGTGATAAGCAGATTTTTGACAGAGAATGCTTAGGGTATTTATTGATCAAGGATGGAATGATGGAATCTGTATTTCCAATTATTAAAGAGGTTGCAGATAAAAACCTTATTGATAGAGAAGACAAAATACATATAAAGGTGAAAAATAAAAATAAAGTAGCATATGTAACTGCAATTTCAAATATAGACGAACTTCAAACGGTCGAGAATATAGCAAAGGCAATGGAGGAAAATCAAGAATTAGTTGAGACTATATTCGAAGCAGATCAACTTATAACAACACGTTTAAAAGAAAACTCCGATGTATGGGATTCAAGTTGCATAAAAGTAAGACCAGATGATATTGGTGAGGAAGAAATAAATCATAATGAAAATAGTATTTTTGTACCTAAAAGGCCAGAGTTTATAAAGGCAACAGAAGTTATTGAAAATATGGAGAGAGAAGTATGAAAGAATTTATAAATGCACTTTTTGATGAAAAGAATAAGATAGATTTTCAGTATATGGACTATGATATGTCATTTTACTCAGGAGAATTTAGAAGTTATTATTTATTGTTTTATATAAGCACAACGGAAGAATTAATTAAACTTTGGGAGAATACAGGGGATATTTTTAGAACAATGAGACAAAGCACCAGTACATATAATGTTGATATGGATAAAAATACTATGTGTATATATTGTTTGCAAACAACAGATGAAGAGTATTATGAAACAGGGGAAACAGGAACTATTAGTGAATTGAGTAAAAAAATAAGTATGGTGGAAGAGGATTTAAATTATTTTGCAAAGCATGTTTTCCTATATACTAATAAGATGAAACAGTTTGCAGTTCAACACATTGGAAATTTTGAAAAATTATGTGAAGAATACTTAACAAAGGAGCATTTTGAAGAATACAAAAATGATATTCGAAATAGTTATGAATATGACTTTATAAT
>UQXF01000148.1 GCA_900544905.1 uncultured Clostridium sp. | reverse complement strand
GAGATGACGTCGAGTCTCGTGGGCTCGGAGATGTGTATAAGAGACAGCTTTTATAATAGCATATTTAAATATTAAAGAACAAGGAAATGATAAGAAATATGCTTATGTATGGAATGAGATACAAGAGACGAAATATAGCAATAAACCAAAAATTGAACTGGAAGAATTAATTCAAAACGATATATCAGCTTCAAAGTATCGGATGATGGATTCCATAAGAGATGAAAAAGGATTTATTTGTGGGACGATAAATAAAAAATATTTGGAAAAAGGAGAAAATATGTATAATTTGAAAATTGAAGGACAGAAACCAGATGAGATTATAGAGTTCGAATAGTTGGGCGATAAAAGTTATTTTTGGTATTTCAGTAGTTTTCAAAATGATAAATCTATTGACGAATTTGATATCAGCTTAGATAAATAAATTACTAATACTGTTTAGAATCTTTTTTGAAGTTGAAACAAAAGATTGTGAATATAAACTGGGATAACATGTTGGGGGCGGTTGCAACAGCTATTTCTATTGTTGGTGCAGTGATATTACTTGGGTGGCTGATAGGGAATGATGCCAGTGGTGTAGGAGCATTAGATGATGGTGCAATTCCGGGGGTGCTTGCACTTCTGGCAGATACAATAGGAAAAACAGTAAACTATGGCTTGCAAGTCTGAAGAATTATGATTGTTGATTAAGAAGGATTACAAGATTTTTTGTCGTAGAAGTATTAGGCATGGAAGTTAAATACGATTAAATATAGAGTGAAAACAAAATAAACAAAAAATATAAAATAAAGGTTATAATTTATCCGGAATTATATCTAGGACAGTGAAGTCTTGTTCATGGAAGAAAACGGAGAGCGCTACAGTTACCTAAATGACATGCAGGGAAGTGCTATGCGGCTGTTAAACCACGGAGGAGAGGATGTAATATCCTACCGCTATGATGAATTTGGAACAGACCTTTTAGGAAATCAGGGACAATTCCAGCCATTTGCTTATACGGGATATCAGAGAGATATCGTAACAGGGACATATTATGCCCAGGCGAGGGAGTATGATGCGTGGAGCGGGAGGTTCACCGGGGAAGATGGGATAAAAGGAAGTGTGACCTATCCAGAAACCTTGAATGTGTATGGGTACTGTTGGGGGAATCCTGTGGTTTTGGTTGACAGGGATGGAAGAGAGCCTAAGTTCGTGCCGGGAGATGATTATTATTATACAGGTGATGTAGAAGACGGACTGCCAGTTGTAAAGAAAAAAGAACAGTATTTTGTTCCAGCGGATAATTATACACATATAGGATATGATGAAAATGGTATTCCAATCATTACATATCAAGAAGTAGCCATAGAAGTAGGTGACGTGGATTTAATTGATACTACATATGATGTAACTACAGATGGGCTTTCTGCTATGGATGAAGTCAATAACATAACTATGCCTAAAATCATAAAAGAACAGCCCAGACCGAAAAATATAGGAAAGGGGACTTGGGATAAAGGGATAGCAAACGAATTATCAAAACAGTCTAAATTTTATTCTAAAGCAAATAAAGTGTTAGAAAAGTTGGGATATATAGGGGTTGGTCTTGACGTTTTTATTGGAATATATGAAAACATACAGGCAGGTACCAGTTGGCAGAGAACTGCATCTGATGCTTTTGTTGATTTAACAATTAGTATGTTTATTTTCACTGTTGCACCATTTTTGGCAGAAATAACAGGAATAATTTTGGGAGCTGTTATAGGAGCTGTGTTTGGATTTGCACCTGGCGCAGCAGTTGGAGCTGCTTTAGGAAGTGGACTAGGATTATCCGTATTAACAATTGCTTATGCATATCTGTTGGATCATGAATTAAATGACAGCGAGATAATTAATGGAAAAACAATAAATGAACAGATGAAGGAAGCTATGTGGTATAATATTAATTGGTTAGAAAATTTGTTTGATGATTTATATGAATGTTTTGAATAATTTGTAATATGGAAAAGTGTGATATGAAAAGAATGAAATGTATCAAGAAATTTTTGCAGAGCTTTTTAAAGGAGAATTTATGGAAAATAAAATGGGATTAGAAGATAAAATTACGCTACAGGCAGGTTTTTTATTTTTGTATGTAATGAGCGAATGGGGTGTTAGTACCTTTTTATCGGATGTAGAGAGTCCATTTAATTGGAAGACAGAATGTATAAAAATTATTATATTTGCGGGAATTAATTTAGTTGCCACTTTTTTATTTACGGTTATCGAGAGCTTGAATAGTCGGAAAATCTTTTCCAGTTTTGCAGGAATAGAGAGTATTATAGTTTCAGTGCTTATACTATATGCGATATTAAAAAGATACTACGGATTATATGGAAAGAAGGGATTTGAATTTGGGTTTATATATGCTATAGTCGGCTTGGTTTTGTTTTTAGGATATAAAGATTTTTATAAAAAATTACCTTCAGAGAAAGAATTAGAAGGGAAAAAGAAAAAAGAGCCGCAAAAAGGTTTAGCATATGCTTCAGCTGCCTGTGTAATATCGGTTTCGAGACTCCTTACCATTCAACAAAAATATATAGTAAATATGCTTGTAGCCTTAGCAATTAGTTGTGGATGGTTAGTTTTGGGGTGGTACATGTTTCAAGCAAAAAAAAAGTATCTTGATCATTTGGCAGAGGATATCGAATAATTGTATAATTTATCAAATTAATGATTAGTCTCATTGTTTTTGCTGTGGTTGTGTGTTGTTGTAGAAAAAAAGATAACGATAATATATTAAGTTGAAGTCGCATATGACAGAAAAACGTGTATAGTGTATCAATGAGTTGGATAAGCGGAAATATGTCTTTTTCGTTACCAGATGGTACACAGATTTGGACATTGGAAAACAGAATCCTGCAGCATGCCTATGAATTTGGAGCCAAGAACTGGATGAAAAGGGCAGTGGATGGAATGGGAAATGTGGCAGAGTATGCCTATAACGGATTAGGACACCGTACCGGAATGCGGCAGGGAGTGATTGGCTGTCCGGTAAGCCAGGGCTTATCCGGGCATAGGACAGAAAGAACTCCGGATTTTGGAGCAGATAACATTATTCCGCAGACACCGGAGGTATGGAATAAGGAGACAGAATACATTCTGGATTTCACAAAGGGTTACCACAACTTGCTGCAAAAGGAAGAGTGTGGGAATGTCCAGAGCTATATCTGGGACAGTGAAGTCCTGTTTATGGAAGAAAACGGAGAAAGTTACAGCTACCTAAATGACATGCAGGGGAGCGCCATGCGGTATGTAACCATGGAGGAGAGAATGTGATATCCTACCGCTATGATGAGTTAGAAAATCAGGGTCAGCTCCAGCCATTTGGCTATACAGGCTACCAGAGAGATACCATAGCGGGGACCTATTATGCCCAGGCGAGGGAGTATGATGCTTGGAGCGGAAGGTTTACCAGTGAGGATGTGGTGAAGGGGAGTGTGGCATATCCGGAGACCTTAAATGCGTATGGGTATTGCTGGGGAAATCCAGTGAAGTATGTGGACAGGGATGGAGAGTTTCCGTTGCTTGCTATTGTGCCAGTAGCCTTTTTTATGGTAGCGGTATTATATGGATGTAATAGTAATAAAAAGAATGGTGGGAAAAAATCAAATCAGACAACAACAACTGAAAAAATTCCGAAGGAGAGTAATGTTGGTATTAGTATTGATGATTATCATGTCGAGGATAGAAAAGATTTAATAGAGTTTATAAAATATGCGGAAGGAGAGTATTGGGACAAACCATATGATTCAAATGAAGATGGTATTCTAGATACAATAGGCTATGGACATGATTTTACAAAAAAATGGTGATAGTGATAAGTGGTTGACAAAAGAATATATTACATTGGAAGAAGCAGAAAAACTTTTATTACAGGATATAATAAATCAAATACCATATGATTTCTTTCGGAAATTAGAAGATGAGGGGATATATCTAACTCCAAATGAAATAGATGCAATAGTAGCATTAGCATTTAATGTAGGAGCTGGTGAATTAAATACTAATTCACCTAATTTTACACAGTTGTTAATAAGTAATAAATATACGAAAGAAGACATTGAAAAGGAATTTTTAACATATTTAGGAGAGGAAAATGTGAAAGAAGGATTGATGAAACGTCGAATTGCAGAAGCAAAGATATTTAATGATGGTGTTTATGATTTAAATTATAGGGAATGTGATCTGTCTCTTATACACATCTCCGAGCCCACGAGACTCGACGTCATCTCG
>UQXF01000147.1 GCA_900544905.1 uncultured Clostridium sp. | reverse complement strand
GTCGAGTCTCGTGGGCTCGGAGATGTGTATAAGAGACAGGTAATTTAGTTTACATAATATTATTGGAGAGAACAAATGAATGAAAAAGCAAATTTTAGCATTGGTTTTATCGGATTAGGGCTTATTGGCGGCTCCATTGCAAAATCCATCCGCCGGATTTTTCCGGATTCGGAAATTCTGGGCTTTGATGTGGACCAGACTGCCCTGTCCCTTGCCCTGGAGGAACAAACCCTGACCAGAACCGTAACGGCAATCGAAGCCATGGGGGACTGTGATTATATTTTCCTGTGTGCCCCGGTTCATTACAACATTGCATACCTGCCTATTTTAAAAAGAATTATTAAAGATACCTGTATCCTAACCGATGTGGGAAGTGTAAAAAGCGACATTTACAGCGCCATTCACGAAAATCATCTAGATGATTCTTTCATCGGCGGACATCCCATGGTGGGTTCTGAACGCAGCGGCTATGATGCTTCCAATGACCGGCTTATTGAAAATGCCTACTATTTCATCACACCATCTGCCTGTGTCGGGCAGGAAAAAATAGAGGATTTCCGTACCTTTATAGAAGATTTAGGCGCCATCCCGATAATTTACAGTCCGGAGCGCCATGATGAAATTACAGCCTATATCAGCCATATCCCACACGTTATCGCATCCTCACTGGTTAACCTTGTGGCATCGAAGGAGGATGACAGCGGAATGCTGAAGCAGCTGGCTGCGGGGGGCTTTAAGGACATTACCAGAATTGCCTCCTCTAATCCGGTTGTGTGGGAACATATCCTGCTGAGTAATCCGGACAATGTCATTGCAGGTCTTCGTACCTTTATAGAGGAATTAGAGGAAATCATTACAGACATTCAGAAGGAAAATGCACGGGGAATCTATTCCTTCTTTGATTCTGCAAAAAATTACCGCAACTCTGTTCCGGAGCATGCCACCGGCGTAATCCGGATGAATTATGATGTATATGTAGATATCCCCGATGAACCAAATGCACTGGCGAAAGCCGTATCCTATATTGGCGAGGCAGGTATTAACCTGAAAAATATCGGAATTACCCATAACCGGGAAGATAACGAGGGCGTTCTCCGCTTATCCTTTTATGATAACGACGGGGCAGCCCGTGCCACAGAGCTGCTGAAAAGCAAAAATTATCAGGTATATAAGAGATAAGGAGTAAATCTATGACAATTACACATTTTAACAGCTTACAGGGGGAAATCACCGTTCCAGGCGATAAATCCATATCCCATAGAAGTATTATGTTAGGTTCTCTGGCAAAGGGCACCACCGAAGTAACCGGCTTCCTTCAGGGGGCAGACTGTCTGTCCTCCATTTCCTGTTTCCAGAAGATGGGAATTGAAATTGAGAACAATCCGGCAGACAATACAGTCCGAATCCACGGAAAGGGATTACACGGGCTGGCTGTGCCAACGGATATATTAGACGTGGGCAACAGCGGAACAACCACCCGTCTGATGTCCGGCATTCTGGCAGCACAGCCCTTTCTCTCTACGATAGACGGTGACGCTTCTATCCGAAAACGTCCAATGGGAAGAATCATGACACCATTAAGTCTTATGGGGGCTGAATTTGAAAGTCTGGCAACGGATAAATGTGCCCCGTTCCGGATAAAAGGCGGCAGCCTCCACGGCATCCACTATACATCGCCAGTGGCTTCTGCCCAGGTAAAATCCGCTATTCTGCTTGCAGGCCTGTACGCCGAGGGCAGCACCAGTGTGACGGAGCCTGCACTATCGAGAAATCATACAGAATTGATGTTTGAATCCTTTGGCGTAAATGTAAAAAGTGAGGGAACCACCGCCACTGTAACTCCTGCCACTGAACTGACCGCCCAGAAAATCGCAGTTCCCGGCGACATTTCTTCTGCCGCTTATTTTATTGCAGCAGGATTAATCACTCCAAATTCGGAAGTCACAATCAAAAATGTGGGAATCAATCCTACCAGAGACGGTATTCTGACAGTCTGCCGGAATATGGGAGCCAGGCTTTCTCTTTCCAATGTAAAAAATGATGTTGGGGAACCGGTTGCCGATATCACGGTTTCCACCAGCTCCCTAAAAGGTTGTACCATTGAAGGGGATATCATTCCGAAGCTGATTGACGAAATCCCGGTCATAGCCATTATGGCTTCCTTTGCAGATGGTACTACAGTTATTAAAGATGCACAGGAATTAAAGGTAAAGGAATCTAACCGGATTGACGTGATGGTGAACAACCTGTCAGCCATGGGAGTCGATATTGAAGGAACTGAGGATGGTATGATTATTCACGGAGGCAGACCGCTTCACGGAGCCACCATTGATTCCAAACTGGACCACCGCATTGCCATGAGCTTCGCCATTGCCGGCGGTCTTGCTGACGGAAACACCGAAATCCTTGGGGCTGACTGTGTAAATATTTCCTATCCCAGCTTTTATACTGACCTGAAAAAACTGGCCAGACAGCTATAAACAAGAAAATCCGGTTATCCCGGAAAAATTTTTCCTGAATAACCGGATTTTACTGTCTTATCCCTTATTCCGTCAACAGCTGGTTAAACTCCTCCACCGCCATAGGTCTTGCATAATAGAAGCCCTGGGCAGTATCACAGCCACAGTCCATTAGAAACATAGCCTGTTCCTTTGTCTCCACACCCTCTGCCACCATATCCAGACCGATGGATTTGGTCATCTGGATTGTATGCTCCACAATCTTCTGTCCCCGCTCAGACCCGATGAAGTCCTGTAAAAATCCACGGTCAATTTTAATCACATCAAACTGTGTATCCTTTAACGTATTCAGAGAGGAATATCCGGAGCCAAAATCGTCCATTAACAATGTATATCCATTGTCCTTTAACAGACGAATTCCCTCTGTCAGCCCGCTGTTCTCTGCGGTTTCTGTAATTTCAATCTCCAAATACTCCTTAGGAATCCGGTACTTATCCACCAGATAATTCAACACATCAATAAAATGAGTATCGCTTAAATGCACTCTCGACACGTTTACGGAAATAGGCAGAGGTTCTATCCCCTCCTCTATCCAGCTCCGGATAGTCTTACATGCCTCTTCCCAGATATAGGCATCCATTTTTGTGACAAATCCATTCTTCTCAAACAGCGGAATAAAATCTGCCGGTGAAACAAGCCCCTTGTCCGGCTGAATCCAGCGCACCAAAGCCTCTGCGCCTACTATCCTGCCACTTTGAATACTGTATTTTGGCTGCAGATACATAACAAATTCACGGTTAATCAGCGCCTGTTCCATATGGTCTTCCACATACTTACCTGTAAGGATTGTATTTTCCATTCCTTCTTCATAAAATGCCACATGGGTAAGGGCATTTCCCTTGATGCTCTGTCTTGCAAGCGCTGCCCGGTCACCGTACTTCCTAAGCCGCTCATTCACATCCTCCACAAACCCGACTCCAAATACCAGCCGGTAAGCAATTCCATTGTATTCCAACAGGTTATTGTTAATCATTTCTATAAAATCCAGAATGTCCTGCCTGGTTTCATAGGAAACCAGAATCATAAACACATCCGCAGTCAGACGCACAAAAAGCTGGTCCCTGTTACACAGTATTTTCAGGGATTCAATAAAATAATTAAGCATTTCATCTCCGAATGCCTCGCCATACATCTCATTAATTGCCTTAAATTTTGCAACGTCAAACTGAACCAGTGCATAATTTCCCCCGGGATTCTTTTTAATAACCTCATTAGCAACTCGGATGAACATTGCTGGAGTCCGGTCATTGGTAACATTCTGGGCTAATTGAAGACGATATATCTCCTCAGCATCCAGGGCACACACAACTACATTCATCCTGACAATTGCACCGACCTCATCCTTCATAAGATAGCACTCCACCTTATGATATGTATAGATATCTCCCTGCCCGCTCATACGGACAGAGACATTAACCCGTTCCTCATCCACCGGCACAAAATCACTGCTTCCCTTCATACCCGCAATCATTTTGCACAAAAACACATTATAAGCTGCCTTGTCCTCTTCCTGTACACACTCCTGCAAATCCTCTAATGCATTGGTAATCTTCTCTTTTCCAGAAAGCAGCAAACAATTACCATTTACGACATTCCATCCCTGATGTACATCCCAAAACATAACAAGCACATCGCTCATTGACTGAATTACGTCAATCACTTCCTTTGAAAATGCCATGGTAAAACCTCCAATCTGACAAACAATACCAAATATAATAATATATTATTATATTTGGTAT
>UQXF01000146.1 GCA_900544905.1 uncultured Clostridium sp. | reverse complement strand
ATAATCTTATCTTACATCAGTTTGGAGGTTTACACAAACTTTGGGATAGTCCCTCCTGTTTTTATGATGCATTCTTCTTTTGATGACGCTTTTCTTTTCGTTTTTCCCGTAATTCAATCTGCCGGTTCCGGATTTTTTCAAATTCCTTTTTGTTGATTTTTTCAACTGTTTTTACAACAAATACATTACCGTCTCTTGTGTTTTTAAAACGTATTTTTCCACAGATTAGTCCATGGTTCCAGCATTTTCCCACACATATCTGGGTAGTAGGATTATTTACAAACCAGCGTATTTTCTTCGTTAATTTGCGGTTACACTTGTGACAGCGCAGAGTGGATATATTTTTATCACTCATTGCCTCCTTTTTGCTCTTAAAGGTTCGGGTTATATATTCACTATAATTGCTGTGCTGGGAAGTGATTTCTTCTTCTTCGCAGGTTGGATAATGATAGCAGTCAATGCTATACATGTCGGAAAGCTTTTTCCTGTTCATCTCCTGAAAGACCTTAGCTGTGTAATAAGCATCATTTTTTGCACAGTGAAATGGTTCAACAATTGGAATGTGAAGCTCAACCACTGCTTTTTCCAGACTTGGCATCTGGTTCTTGTCATTGTAATGATTCAAAGCATAGATTTCCTGAAGATTATAAAATTTTAGAGGAAAAGCAAAATTTTTCAAATAGTAGAAATCCATATTCTGTTGAAGATAAGTCAAATCCAATGGACCCCAGGTACAAAATATGTAATCATCACCACACCATTTTTTAAATTCACGGAATACCACGTCAAATGGGCGTCCTGTCCGGAGAAATGATTCATCGTAATTTAACAGCTCACGGATTTTAGATTGTAACCGGCGGTATACTCTTGGTTTAATAATACTTCCGTACTGGTCAATGATATTAAATTTGCAATCCAATTTAGCAGCGCCTATCTCTATAACTTCAAAGGGCAATCTGGGATTTTCGCCTGATTGCCCGGAAGCACTTTGATTCCACTCTAAATCCATAACAATATAATTCATATTAATCCTTCTTTAACCGTACAAAAAATGATTAGTTGGCCCTCATACGTCTCACATTATCCTGTTTGTTATCATTGTAGTAGTTGTCTAATGCTTTATTAATTTCCTCCAATACTTCCATTGTCTCCTTTGAAGCACTGCTTGTATTACCGTTTAATTGAACCAAAAGCTTGGAAATGCGGTCTGAACTGTTAAGGGATTTGCCACTGATTTCCTGATTTTTCTTAATTAAAATCTTTGTGCAAAGCTTTTGCTGTTCAATAAGCTCGTCATTTAACCGTTTATTTTCTTCTCGCAGCTGCTCAAGCTGTTCTAATAATTCTTCATTTTGTCTGATATTAGCAGATTCTTCTCTCTTGGCTACCGAATAAATGCCTTTTTCTACTTTTACAAGCTCAGTTTGTTTATCCATGGATGTTTCAGCAATTTCATCAATCTTCTTGACGATGCTGTCTACCAGAAAATATGTATCTGCCAGAGCAATCAAACCAAAAACAATAATTAATTCAATCATGTCTGGGGTGTTTAAAATTAAATACAGCAGTACCAATATGGATGCTACAAATCCTACGGCACTGAATGTTAAATTTGCCTTTTTAATATTCATAGTATGATTTACCTCCCACAAGCAAGGGTTATAATTTGAGAGTGTACCCGGCGGGAATCGAACCCACAATTATTCTTTAGGAGAGAATTGTTATATCCATTTAACTACGGGTACTGAGTAGAAAATGATAATATATCATTTTCAGATTATCAATGAAATTATCTATACATGATTCTTCTATGTGAAGTCTACATGTCCCTGCAGCCAGATAATTCCTTTAAAACGTCTGCCTGTTTTTGGTTCTCCCTGCAGGTCTAGTGAGTTGATGACAACATCCAATGTAATATCATTACATAGTATAGTTAGATTATACACCATTTCTCCAGAAAATTCATTAATTATTTGCTCAATATTTTGAATAATTCCAAGAATGGAATAATGTTCATTATCAATACCATATGGCATGAAATAAGTTTCTACCACTGTCAATAAATCCTCGTCTTTAATTCTCTTTGTTATAAGAGAGTAGGTATCCATATCGTCCAGAGTTAAATTTTCTAAAGCATCCATATCTCCGGATTTTGCTTTTGCAATTAGTTTCTGTCTGTCCTTGCTGCTGATTGGCTGTTTGTCATAAGGACAGGCAATGTAGTCAAGATGGACACCATATAAAATTCTTCCCTCTAAAGACAGGGCACCAAGCTTTACCTTTTTGGGATTTTTATAGTAATCATTTGACCAGGTACTGCGTACATAATCTACAATATTTTGTAAGCTATAAATAAGTGTCATTCCAAGATTATAATCCTCCGACACTGCGGAATAAGCTTCCTTGTCCGTGTGAGGTTCAATTTGAATATCTGCCTGGTCGGTAGTATGGTATCCAAAGCAATATGGAAAAAAATGGTCTATAGAAAGAATTTCCTCATTATCACATTCTCCAATTATGGAAATACCTAGATTTTTGCCAAAATTGCGGTTAATCTGTACAAGCCGGATACCGGAGCTTATTTCTATTTCCATTTTATCCGTATTATTTTTTAGTGCTGAGGTTATAAGTGTATTCTGTTCTCTTCTATTTTTAAGCTTGCTAAAGCCAATTGCTCTTAGATAACTGTGCATGGAGTACTCCTTAATAGCCTATTTCGGGTTTTCTTTCTTCTCGTTCTTTTGCTGCCTCCTTTGCGCCATCCTTGCCGATAGCAACATTCAGGGCAAGTCGTTCCTCTTCCGATAAGATGTAATAGGATTCTTCATTGGTTACTTCTTTACAATAGGTAAAACAACCTTCCCTGCTGTGCATGGAGGTGATAATGATTCCATCATGATTTTCTGTAAGTAATGCAAGAGAAAAACTCAATTTACCTGACATTTCTTTAAAGGCATCATATTTTACCAGACCAATTTTACAAAAAGTAGTCAAAAACTTATCATTAATCATATCAATATCACGATTCTGTTGTTTTTCATTTTTTACAATCTGCCGGATTTCGGAAAAACGTTTTGTAATGATTTCCTCTAAATTTCCGGCATCCCTTCCGGAAGTAAATTTGGTAAGACGTTTATTTAATTTATTATATTTGGAAATAATTGTAAATATCCATATAAATTGGAGCAGCACAATTACAATTAGTATAATTACTACAAGGTCTGTACTTATTCCAATAGATTCAAAAATATCTGTCCCCATTTTTATCCTCATCCTCTATTTACTTCAGCATAGCTGAATTTTTCTGTTTGTTTTTATTAATTTTGAATGGAGTATATTAATTCCATAATATGCTCTAATTCGTCTTTAGAATAATATTCTATCTCTATTTTTCCTTTATCATTATTCTTTGCTTTTACTGTCGTTTTTGCTCCCAGCTTATATTTGAAATTTTCTTCTATTTCTCTGTATAAGAAATCCAATGTCTCCTCTGTGGCAGCACTCTCTTCTTTTTGTGGATTGTTTATATTATTTAAAATCTTCTTTACAAGCTTTTCTGTTTCTCTCACTGAAAGTCGTTCATCAAAAACCTTACATGCAGTATCATATTGAAGGTCTTTATCCTCAATTGGAAGTAATGCTCTTGCATGTCCGTTAGAAAGCTTTTCATCAATCACCATTTCCTGAACTGGTTCAGATAAGTTCAGTAATCGCAATATATTGGTAATAGCACTTCTACTCTTGGAAACCCGTTCTGCAACATCATCCTGCTTTAAATGAAATTCTTCTATTAATTTTTTGTAAGCCTGAGCTTCTTCAATAGGATTTAAGTCTTCTCTTTGAATGTTTTCAATTAATCCTATTTCTAATATCTGTTGGTCTGTATAATCCTTAACTACAACAGGAACTTCCTTTAATCCAGCCTTCATTGCAGCACGCCAGCGTCTTTCACCGGAAACAAGAAGATAGTAATCCTTTCTCTTTGTAACTACAAGAGGTTCTATTATACCATGCTGTCCAATGGAATCTGCCAATTCCTGTAACGCATCTTCATTGAATTGTTTTCTTGGCTGTTCTTTATTTATTTCAATATCTTTTATTTTGAGGGTCATTTCGGTTGGTACTTCCTTTACAACTTCTTTAATGACCTCCTTCACATCTTCCTTTGATGTGCTTGCTGTTTTGTTCTTTCTGGATTGAGTTGTGTTGACTCCTAACATGGTATCCAGACCATTCCCCAGTCCTTTTTTTGGCATTTTTATTCCTGTCTCTTAT
>UQXF01000145.1 GCA_900544905.1 uncultured Clostridium sp. | reverse complement strand
CTCGGAGATGTGTATAAGAGACAGGTTATTGTTGTGCTGATTAATTACCATTTTGTTAAAAAGTATGTGAATTTCAGGCTGGAATGGAAGCAGACCGTGTGGCTGCCGGTAGCGTCCTCCGCTATTATGGGAATTGTGGCAATTTTGGTATATAAGGGGCTTAATTTGGTATTGGGTTATGTAGCAGGTGCATTTATCAGCAATGCAGTGGCGGTTATAACTGCAATTGTCCTTGCAGCCTGTACTTATTTTATTTCAATGATTAAGATAGGAGGTTATACAAAGGAGATGCTTCTGGCATTTCCAAAGGGGGCGCTGCTTGCCCGGGTTGCAGAAAAACTGCATTTAATTTAATTCTAGTTATAAAGGGGTGTTTAGTATGAAGTTAGTATTTATTGGGGCAGACCATGAAGTGACAGGGAGCTGTCACTGTCTGCAGGCGTGTGGCAAAAATATTTTGGTAGACTGTGGTATGGAGCAGGGACAGGATGTGTATGAGAATCAGGCACTGCCTATGAATCCTTCGGATGTGGATTACATATTGCTTACCCATGCCCACATCGACCATTCCGGGCTGCTGCCGCTGATGTATGCAAAGGGATTCCGGGGACAGGTGTATACCACGAAGGCAACCACGGACCTTTGCCAGATTATGCTGAGAGACAGTGCGCATATCCAGGAATTTGAAGCAGAGTGGAGAAACCGGAAGGCAAAAAGGGCTGGCGGGGAGGAATATGTACCCCTTTACAGTATGAATGATGCGATTGGGGTATTGGAGCATTTTGTTCCATGCCGGTATGGGGATATGATTGATTTGACAGATGGTATCAAAATCCGGTTTTCGGATGTGGGGCATCTCCTTGGCTCTGCCAGCATTGAGGTGTGGCTGACAGAGGGGGATATCTCAAAAAAGGTTGTATTTTCCGGCGATATTGGCAATG
Source organism: uncultured Clostridium sp. (assembly GCA_900544905.1). Lineage (GTDB taxonomy): Bacteria > Bacillota > Clostridia > Lachnospirales > Lachnospiraceae > CAG-590. The sequence continues at coordinate 3,384 of UQXF01000145.1, read as the reverse complement.
TGAACCAGCCAATTATCAAGGACCCGCAGTATCTGAAGGAAGCGGATTATGTGGTGATGGAATCCACCTATGGTGACCGTAACCACGGGGGAACTCCGGACTATGTGGCAGAGCTTTCCAGAATTATAAAGGAAACCTTTGATAAAGGTGGAAATGTTGTCATTCCATCCTTTGCGGTGGGCAGAACCCAGGAGCTGTTATACTTTATCCGGAAGATAAAATATGACCGCCTGCTGCCGGAGTATGAGGGCTTTGAGGTATATGTGGACAGTCCCCTGGCGATAGAGGCTACGAATATATTTAACCAAAATATTGATAACTGCTTTGACGAGGAAGCGATGGAGTTAATCCGCCAGGGCATTAATCCGATTGCTTTTCCGGGGCTTAAGACCTCTGTTACCAGTGATGATTCAAAGGCAATTAACTTTGATTTGAAGCCAAAAGTAATTATCTCTGCTTCCGGTATGTGTGAGGCAGGGCGAATCCGGCATCATTTAAAGCATAATTTATGGAGAAAAGAGTGTACCATTCTGTTTGTGGGATATCAGGCACATGGAACACTGGGACGCAGTATTTTAGAGGGCGCTCCAAATGTTAAGCTTTTTGGAGAGCAGATTGAGGTGCGTGCCAGAATTGAAAAGTTAGACGGTATCAGTGGTCACGCAGACCAGGCAGGTCTGTTAAAATGGCTGCATGCATTTGAGCCAAAGCCAAAGGTATTTGTAGTCCATGGCGAAGACCTGGTGTGTGAGCATTTTAAGGGAATGATTCAGGATGAAGGGTATGAAGCCATCGCTCCGTTTTCCGGGGCAGAGTTTGACCTTGCTGCAGATGAATTAATCTTCCAGGGTGTTGCCACCAGGAAGGTAAAAATCAGCCAGAAGGCATTCCGGGCACAGGCAATATTTGACCGTCTTGTTGCTGCCGGTAACCGGCTGCTTACTGTCATTGCCCATAATAAGGGCGGAGCGAATAAGGATTTGGTAAGATTTACAGACCAGATTAACAGTCTCTGTGATAAATGGGACCGGTAAATTAACATGCATTTAACGCAAATATATCGTACTTAGGATAGAAATAACAGGAATACCATGCTATGTTAAAGCGTATATATATAACATAGCATGGTATTTTTTATGTTGCCATGCATATGGGGAACAGGTAAGAAACAGTAAAGCTCTATAAAAAGAAACTCAAAATCGGTAAAACAGGAGGCAGATGTGTGAAACAACCGGAAGAGGAAAACAAAAAAGAAGAGAAAAGCCGGAAGGACAGTGAAGGAAAAAGGCCGGCAGGGAGTAAAAAGCGGAATAGCTATACCAAAGCGGAAAAGAAAATCATATCCGATTTTAAGATGTCCCTTTCGGATAATGAATACCAGTTAAAATGTCTGTGGGCGATTCAAACTATTGAAGCTAAATTGTCCATGATTGATTTAGAACTCAGAGAACGCAAGGACCGGGTTGTAATCAGCCAGGTAACACACCGGATTAAGTCAGCGGAGAGTATATACCGGAAGCTCCAGCGCAAGGGTCTGAAAATAAACTTGAAAGAGGCAAAAAAGAAGTTAAACGACATAATCGGCATACGGGTTACCTGTCTGTTTCAGGATGATGTATACGAGATTGTAAAATGCTTAAGCCTGCAGGGAGATATCCGGATTGTGAAGGAGAAGGATTATATCAAAGAGCCGAAGGAAACCGGATATCAAAGTCTGCATCTGATTGTGGAGGTTCCCATTTATATGACAAAAAAAGAGGAATGGGTAAAAGTGGAAATCCAGTTAAGGACGGTTGCCATGGATTTCTGGTCCGTATTGGATTACCAGCTGCTCTATAAGAAAGAAGTACAGCAGGCGGAGGAGATATCCAGTGAATTAAAACATTATGCGGAAGTGATTGCAGATGTGGACCAGAATATGATGAAATTAAGAGACCGGATTCTGGCAATATGAAGCTGTAAAAATGCCACAGCCTTTAAGAATAGCCAGGGGATTTATAAAAAAGGCTGTTCTGGAAGCTGTGGCAGTGTATGCATATGCTATTTTCCCGGGGAAAGATGGTCTACCGGCAAATATACAGGCAGTCCGTTTTTGTAAGTAATGTTCGGCTCCCCGGTAATCAGTGGAGCCATGTACTGCATAAGCTTCGGGGTTACATCGTTGCCGGCAGCGTTAATCCATTCTCTTGGAATGGACTTTGCTTCGTTGGCGATATTTTTGATATCTGCCGTTTCAATAACGGTCTGGTATGGTGTGTCAGAAGTCCGCTTCAGGGTCAGCATACATTTTGACATTCCTTTGATGGCGTATTCAACAGCATGGCAGCCAAGGGAAAAGGCTTCCTCAATATCGGTGAGGGAGGAAATATGTGCTGCACAGCGCTGTAATACATTTAACTCAATGGAGCGCACTTTGACATTGACGGCTTCCTTGATGAAATATTCCAGACATTTTCCGGTACCGCTTAGCTGTGCATGTCCAAACTGGTCGCTGGTAGGCTTTGCGGCACTGAAATAATTGCCGTCCTTGTCCCGGATGCCTTCTGATACAGCGACAATAACATTGTTGCGTTTTGTGAGCTGTTCTTTTACATCTGAGATAAACTGGTCCTTATCAAAGGGAACCTCGGGAAAATAAATCAGGTGGGGTGCAGTGTTGTAGGAATTTCTCGCAAGAGCCGATGCAGCAGTCAGCCAGCCGGCATCCCTTCCCATAATTTCCACGATAGTCACACTTTTTACACTGTAAATATAGGTGTCATGGGCTACCTCTAAGATAGAGGAGGCTACATATTTGGCTGCTGAACCATATCCGGGAGTGTGGTCTGTAATGCACAAGTCGTTGTCCACTGTTTTGGGAATCCCAATAATGCGGATATCGCTTCCAATCTGTTCGCCATAGTGGCTGAGCTTTAATACCGTATCCATGGAATCATTTCCACCAATGTAAAAAAAAGCGCCGATGTTGTATTTCTTAAACTGATGGAAGATAAAGGCATAGGTGGCGTCATCATCCTCATAATCCGGCAGCTTGTACCGGCAGGAGCCTAAGTACATGGCAGGAGTTATTTTCAGAGTATTAATAAAATCAGGAGTCGCAGCAGCTTTTTCGTTGATGTTTAATAAACGGTCTTCTAAAATGCCGAGAATGCCGTTGATGGAGCCATAGACAATATCATAGGCTTCACTTTGAAGTGCAGACTGGACAACTCCGGCTAAGGAAGCGTTAATAGCAACGGTTGGTCCTCCTGATTGGGCGACAATCACATTTTTCTTTAACATGGATATTCTCCTTTTGTTAGAATTAATTTCCGTATATTTATGATACGTTAAATAATATGAAAATTCAAGGAATATTTTCTTGTAATTTTATATTATTTATTG
>UQXF01000144.1 GCA_900544905.1 uncultured Clostridium sp. | reverse complement strand
CAAGTGTATATCATAACTGGCAGCAGGAAGGCTATGAGGAAACTTATGAGAATGTGCCGGAATTTTGCTATTCTGCTTCTTTTGATGAAGTAAAGGAAAAAGGATTTACTCTTGTACCGAGCAGATATATTGAGTTTGTCAACCGTGATGAGAACATCGACTTTGATACCAAAATGAAATCATTGCAGGGAGAACTCAAGGAACTTCTAGTTCAAGAGGAAAAATCCAAAGCAGATTTGCTTGCTGTATTTAAGGAGTTGGGATATGAAATCAAATTATGATATTTTAGGAAACCATATCCGACTGATTGATACTCGGAACAGAGAAAGCATAACGGACAGAGTTTTGGGAATTAACATAGACAAGTTCTTTATGCCATCGGTTGCAAATGTCATTGGTACGGATTTGAGTAAATACAAACTGATAACAAAAGGAAAGTTTGCGTGTAATCCAATGCACGTTGGTCGTGATGAACGACTTCCGGTTGCATTGTATGATGAGGAAGAACCTGCTATTGTTTCTCCGGCATATTTTATGTTTGAGGTAATAGATAATAGCATTTTGAATGAAGATTACCTGATGATGTGGTTTCGCAGACCGGAATTTGACCGTATTTGTTGGCTGCATACTGACGGAAGTGTTCGTGGTGGGATTACTTGGGACGATATTTGTAGATTGGAATTGCCTATTCCGCCTATTGAAAAACAGTTTGAAATAGTGAACAGTTATAAGGCTATTACGGAGAGAATTGCTTTAAAACAGAAGATAAATGATAATTTAGCGGCTTAACTGGGTTACCAACAAGTCCTTTGTTTCATTAAGCCTATCTATTTCCTGCAAATTATGAAGTATTGCTGAAAATATTATATTTAGCTTATGTTCAAGTTGCTGCAATGTATTATCTGAAGGTGTTGGAATCTCATAATTTTCAAAAGATGTTTTGTTAATGTTTATCATTGTTGAGCTTCCCTCGCCTAATGTTCTTAATTCTACGGTATGAGCTTTTATCGAAAAATATAAGAAACACGGATATTTTGAAATTATCGCATTTATCTGTTGGTTTGTTTGTGCAATATATGATGTTAATGCCACCTCACCAGCATTTGCACCAATGCAAGCAACAACAACCGTATTTTCAGGAATATATTTATTTTTCTGACTATCAGCTCCCGCTTTTGAAAGTGAACATTCAGAACTGGTAATATATACATTTCCGTGCATATCCGGTGTTTTTATAAACGGAATATCATTACCATAATATTCAGCAACTGATGTTGGTGGTGTTTTTCCAGTAATAACCGTTCCAAAGTTATGGATTGGTTGTAAATCTGTAAAATCTGGTGCTGATGATGAAAATATAGCATTTGCTTGTGCTTCTAAATTATCATTTATCTGCTGTTTCAAAGCGATTCTATCGGTTAGTGTCTTGTAGGCTTTCACTATTTTTCTCTGCTTTTCAATATCCGGTACTGGAAGTTCCACCATACAAAGCTCATTCCAATCGAAAATCTCTCTTACGCTTCCGTGTGACTTATATCTTGCATAACGGTCAAATTCTGGTCGGCTGAACCAAAGCATAAGATATTCAGGGTCAAGTTCCTCTTTATTTTCAACTTCAAAAACTGTATAAGAGCTTGAAATGATACAATCTTCTTCATCTAAATAAGCAATAGAAATTTTCTCTCCATTTCGTGAAGTAACGGGTCCGTATGCAAACTGTCCCGTTCTGACTATCTTATAATTCGATAAATCAGTTCCTACAATGTTTGCTATTGAAGGAATAAATTTTTTATTTATACTTACGCCAAGCAACTTTGTTATGGCTAAATTCCTATTACGCTCGTCCACAAGTCGAATGTAATTGCCTAATATCTTATATCCTTTTTCCATTCCTACCACCTTAACCAATGTATTTTCTATGAGCAATTTTCACATTGCTCTGCTTAACCATTGCATATTGCAATGTCGTATCTATTCTTCTATGCCCCAAGAGCTGCTGAAGCTGCTCTATTGGCATTCCTTTGTCTATCGCCATTGTCGCAAGCGTTCGCCTGAATTTATGAGGGTGTACCTTATTCAGTCCCAAGCGCTTTCCAAGCTGTCGTAATCGCACTTCAATACCACCGATATTCATTCGATTATACGGCGATTGTAATGATACAAAAAGTGCCGGATTATCGTCCTTTCGGCTATTTAAGTAATTCTGCAAATGTATTTTTGTTCTTGCATCAAAATATACTATTCGCTCCTTATCGCCTTTGCCGAAAACCACACATTCTCTTTCGTTAAAGTCTATATCCTCACGATTTAGCAACACCATTTCTCCGACACGCATACCCGTTGAAGCAAGCATATCAATCATTGCCAAGTCCCTAAGTTCCGAGCAATTATCCCTCATCAATTCAAGTGCTTCATCTGAATAAGTTTCCTTGATGTTCGTTCCGGTCTTAACCTTATGTATTCGCCTGACTGGACTTTTCAAAATATAATCCTCGTCCTCAAGCCAAGAGAAAAAACTGGAAAGTATTCGTCTTATATTATCTATCGTAACCTTACTTGATTTTTTCTTAGCCTGATACTCGGTCAAATAGCAACGAATATCGTCGGTCACAATATATTTGATACCCTTTCCAATGCCATCAAGCATCGATTGTATCGTTGCATTATAGTATTTCAAGGTTTTCTCCGAACAGCCTTCAATACGCTTTGCCGATAGGAAAGATTCTACTAAATTCTGTTCTGAAAGTTCCTTATCTCTTTCTGTCTTTGTTACCTCATAATCAAAAAGTGTATGCTGCAACACCTCTTGCAATCTTTCTGTCTGTGCGTTATTCAGGTAAGGTAACATTCCTTGAATAACATCTGTAATTAGGTTCTTTTTCATAGTCAATTCTCCTTTTGTTTTTTAAGAGAACGACTACCAGTGGCAGTCCCTTGTTTTAACTCCCGCCACTGATGGGAGTTCTATTGTAAATGATAATTTAGATGCCACAATATATGCCAAATTTCAAGATATGTTTCAGAAAAACAAGGAGATATTGTTTTCTGGTGAACAACTTGAGGATTGGTGTATAAAACCACTCTCATTTTTAGCTGATTTTAAATATGGAAAGATGGCAACATCAGAAATTCTATGTGAAAAAGGCTTTCCAGTTTATAGTGGTTATCGTATTGTAGGATATTGCAACAAATATATGTTCAAGGAACCGCAACTAGTTGTTCTTGCAAGAGGTGTAAGTGGTACAGGCGAGGTGCGAATTTCTCCACCTTGCTGTCATCTTACAAATCTTTCGATTGCTGTCCTACTTTATGATAGAACATATATAAACTACTTATTATATTACCTTGAAAATGACAATCTAATTTCATTGGATTCTGGCTCAGCTCAGTCGCAAATTACCATCAACGATTTGTCGATGCACAAAGTAATGTTGCCACCTTATAGTAAAGTAGTTGAATTTGATAATATTGCAAAGCAACTTAGGTCAATCATTGATGAGAATAATAAAGAAATTGAAGTATTAGAAGAATTAAAAAAGGTTCTTCTAACTACCATTTCAAGCCGCTAAATTATCATTTATCTTCTGTTTAGTTTCTATTCTTTCGTTCAAAACCTTATAAGCATTTACAACAAGCTGTTGAAAATCCATTGGTGGAATTTCAAATGGGACTGCACACATATCCTCCCAGTTAAAGAATTCCGTGGCACTACCAGTTGACTTATATCGAGCATATCTATCAAATTCGTCCCTACAAAAGAACATGTACAAATAATCTGGCAGCAATTTATCAAGATATTCCTGCTTAACTCTAAATGCGACATAATCATTCGTAAAAATATACTCTCTATCGGTATTATTGTACGCCATACCGATTTTTTCTCCATTGCGAGTTGTACGTCTATTAAATACAAACTCCTGCGGTCTTAAAACAATGAATTTCTCATAAGTACGTCCAATTAAGTTTGCCCTTGTTTGCATCATCTGCTTTGTATTAGAACAACCTCGAACATCTTCAATACCATATTTCAAATCAGAGTTTGTTCTGGATACCATTTCAATATATTGTCCTAACTGATTATAATTCGATTTCATATCCCAACTCCTTAAATACAGCAAGCAAATCTGATTTGGATTTTTCCTCTTGAACAAGAAGTTCTTTAAGTTCTCCCTGCAATGACTTCATTTTTGTATCAAAGTCGATGTTCTCATCACGATTGACAAACTCAATATATCTGCTCGGCACAAGAGTAAATCCTTTTTCCTTTACTTCATCAAAAGAAGCAGAATAACAAAACTCTGGTACATTCTCATAAGTTTCCTCATAGCCTTCCTGCTGCCAGTTATGATATACACTTG
>UQXF01000143.1 GCA_900544905.1 uncultured Clostridium sp. | reverse complement strand
AACAGCTCGGACTGAAGCTTGGTTATGCAAAAGATTTTAAGACATTTGATGAACTGTGGAATGCATTCAAGAAACAGATGAAGCATTTCATCGATATCAAGATCCGTGGAAACAACGTAATCGAGAGATTATATGCAGAAAATATGCCGGCACCGTGTCTTTCCGTTGTAACAAACGACTGCATCAGTAATGCAAAAGACTACAATGCAGGTGGAGCAAGATACAACACCAACTACATTCAGGGTGTTGGTATCGGAACAGTTACAGACTGTATCGCAGCTGTTAAATACAATGTATATGATAAGAAGAACTTCACAATGGAAGAACTGATCGAAGCAATGGATCATAACTTTGAAGGATACGATGCAATCTATCGTATGGTACACGATAAGACACCAAAATATGGTAATGATGATGACTACGCAGATGATCTGATGCAGGACGTATTCTATCTGTATCATGACCTGATCACAGGACGTCCGACTATGAGAGGCGGAAAATACGGAGTCGATATGCTTCCTACAACCTGCCATGTTTACTTCGGAGATGTGATCGGAGCAACAGCTAACGGACGTAAAGCACATATCCCGGTTTCAGAAGGTATTTCACCGGAGAAATCAGCAGATGTAAATGGACCGACAGCTGTTATCAAATCATGTGCTAAGATGGATCATCTTGCTACAGCAGGAACACTTCTGAATCAGAAGTTCACACCGGACGTTGTAGCAGGAGAGAAAGGTCTTGACAATATGGCAAGTCTGATCCGCAGCTATTTTGCAATGGATGGACATCACGTACAGTTCAACGTTATCGACAGAAAGACTCTGCAGGAAGCGCAGAAGCATCCGGAAGATTACAGAGATCTGATCGTGCGTGTTGCAGGATACAGTGATTTCTTCCGTAACTTAAGCAAACCGCTTCAGGATGAGATCATCAACCGTACAGAGCAGTCATTCGAATAGAAAATAACCAGAGAAATTGAAAAAGGTTAAATAAAGGAAGAGGCAGGAGCACCGCAATGCAGAGAGTAATCTGTGTGTGGTGCTTCTGTTATTTTTTGAACAATGAAAAACATTTTCAAATTTCATTGACATATAAAAATAATGTGATAAAATGAAAACGATTTCCAAATTGAAGGGAGGAGGTCAGTATAGCAAAAGCACCATATAAAACAAAACAAATGACCGAAATACTTACCTTCCTGAAATCGGTACAGGGAAGACATGTTACCGTGAATGAAATCTGCGATTTTTTCAGGGAAAAAGGGATTTCCGTCGGAACCACGACCATTTACCGTCATTTGGAGAAGATGGTGAAAGAAGGTCTGGCCGCGAAGTATGTAGTAGACGGTTCGAGCAGTGCCTGTTTTGAATATATCGGAGATCATGGGGAAGAACATGAAAACTGCTATCATTGTAAATGTGAGAAATGTGGAAAGCTGATCCATTTACAGTGCAATGAGATAGAAAGCTTAAAACAGCATATGCAGCAGCATCATGATTTTCAGATGGATCCGCATCGTACCGTGTTTTACGGAATCTGCGGTGAATGCAGTAAGAAAGAATAAATAAAATTTATTAACAGATGAAATCTGGGAAAGGAGAAGGAGATGGATACAGGAAAGAAAAAAAGTATGGCAGCGGTTATATGTATTTTTCTTATATTTGTAACCTTTGCTTCTCTTTTTTATGTTGCCAGAGAGGAAGATCATAACTGTACGGGAAAGGACTGCCCGATCTGTGCCTACGTTCATCAGGCAAAGCAGGTCCTTCGGAATCTGGGAACAACACCTGCAGTAGGATTTTTTGTCAGTCCGGTGATCTTTATCGCAGAAACTGTTATTTTGCCGGGGTTCTGGATCATTTTGTCGATTTCGTTAGTTCATCAAAAGGTAAGATTAAATGATTGAATAAAACTTTTTATAAAGCAGAAAGGGGGCTGTGAAAAAAGAATAGTCCCGAAAAAAAAGAAAGACCAAGAGTTTATATTGAACTCAAGGTCTTTCTTTCTGTTATAATTAATTTGTGACAAAAAATAATAACATAATCTATTCTAACCCAAAACAGGCAATTTTGCCAATGCTAATTCAAGATTATCTGGACATCTGTGATCCAGTGCTGACTTTTGACAGATTTATGGGAGGAATCGAACTGGAGAAATATCTGAAAAATATTCCGCAACATTATACAGGAAGACTCAGATATGACCCGGTCAGCATGCTGAAGACAGTTTTGTTTGGATTTATGGAGAATGGCTATATATCATTACGTGAACTGGAGGATCAGTGTAAAGTCAATCTCCGCTTCATGTATCTCATGGATCATCAAACACCTTCTTATCGTACCTTCGGTTACTTCATTAACGAGGTACTTGCTGATTCCATTGAAGAGATATTTCAAGACATAAACAAAAAAATTTTCGAGACAGAACATGTGGATCTCCAACACCTATACATCGATGGATCCAAGTTTGAAGCAAATGCGAATAAATATTCCTGGGTATGGAAAAAATCAACAGAAAAATCCAGATACCGTGTCTTCGATAAAATTACTACACTTTTTGCGGAAATCAATGAAGAACTGACATGTACAGGGATAAAGCTTTGTATCAATAGTGAGTATGCGCCAGAGTATCTGAAAGAAGCTGCCGAACAGTATGCAGAAGCCTGGCAGATTGATGAAACTGCGTTTGTTCATGGCAGGGGACATCGCAAAACTACACAGCAACGGCATTATGAGAAACTCAGGGAGTATGCTGCTAAGTTAGAAGAATACGTGGAAAAAATCAAAATCTGTGGGGAGGATCGCAACAGCTACTCGAAAACAGATCATTCGGCTACTTTTATGCGAATCAAGACAGATTACATGGGAAATGACCAGCTGCTTCCGGCTTATAATGTACAGGTTGGTGTTGCAGATGAATACATTGCTGTTGTTGATGTAAATCAGTATCGCTCAGATATGGATTGTTTTGTTCCGTTGATGAACAAGTTTTATACTACATATGGCTTTTATCCGAAGTATCCAGTGGCAGATGCTGGATATGGTTCTTACAACAATTATATTTTTTGTGAGCAGCATGGAATAGAAAAGTATATGAAATTCACCATGTTCAAGAAAGAGACTACTGACATGAAGTATCATAAAGATCCATTCCGAGCAGTAAATTTTCCAATCGGGGAAGACGGAATCATGCGTTGCCCAAACGGGAAAAACTTTTATCTTCAGTATCGAAAAAACGTAAAAGGGAACAAGTATGGGCGTCAGGAAGAAGTGTATCAGTGTGAAGACTGCTCCGGCTGTCCATACGCAGAACAATGTAAAAAGACAGACAAAAACCGTACTGTTCGGATCAACCGCGAACTTACAGCGATGCATCAGGAAGTGATAGAAAATCTCGAAAGTATCCAGGGAGCGCTTCTAAGGATGAACAGATCCATTCAGGCAGAAGGTACCTTTGGTATCATGAAAAACGACCGGTGGTACAAAAGAATTGTCCGAAGAGGAATAAAATCTGTATTGCTTGAAGTATTTCTCGTTTCTATCGGACACAATCTTTATAAATATCACAACAAGCAGAAAAAAGTTGCAACTGCCGCATAGGATTCATAATGGCATTCTCATGGGGGAAGGGGGATTATACGCTTTTTTGTGAAATATAATTACTGTTGTATTTATAAGAAAAAGGACGCATGAAAAAACTTTCGTTTTTTCACACGCCCTTTCCTTTGGATATGATGAGCATGTATGGCTGTCTGTAAAAAATGCAGAAGTGCTGAGTAAGGCAATTGCAGACGCGCTGGAAAAAGCAGACCCGGATCATAAGGATATTTATCAGGAGAATGCATCTGCATACAGTGAAAAGCTGAAAGACCTGGATGCTAAGTACCAGGAAGTTGTTGATGGCGCGTCACAAAAAACATTGCTGTTTGGCGATCGTTTTCCATTCCGTTATCTGGTAGATGATTACGGATTAAGCTATTATGCTGCACTTGTCGGATGAAGATTATCCGGAACAGGAAACAGAAATTATCGTTCAAGGAACGTTCGAGACATATAAAGAACCAAATGATGAGACTTTGTATTGCAGGATCACAGATGCGGATATGCAGATAAAAGAATAAGAAGAGAAAAGATAGATCATGAAGAAATACGGGAAAAAGATTAGCAGATATTTGATGAAAAACAAAAGAGGAAGATTTTATTGTGTGGCAGGTGTGTTGTATCTGCTGGCAATTTTGTTTGTCATGAATGATGCCTGGCTGTATCAGACACCGATCGTGAAAGTGACAAAAGTGGTGACAATTGTAGAAGGGAAAAGCAAAAGTACACGTGGAACAGAAGAAACGAAATATAAGCAGAGTCTTTATGGCAAAATCATAAACGGAGAAGACAAAGGAAAAGAAGTCCGGATTGCCAATGAATACACAACAACAGAAATGGCTGACCAAAAATACCATAAAGGTGACCGGGTGTTTTATAAGGGATCATCGATCATTGGAGTAAAGCGGGATACGATGCTGGCTGTCTCTTATACACATCTGACGCTG
>UQXF01000142.1 GCA_900544905.1 uncultured Clostridium sp. | reverse complement strand
GAGATGACGTCGAGTCTCGTGGGCTCGGAGATGTGTATAAGAGACAGGTATTCCGTATCAAAATAGGCGTACTCTTTCCGGGGCTGGAACCCAAAATAATCATCCAGCTCTTCCGAAAAAACAGTATCCCCTTTTTCCATACAGCCATTTACAAGTGCACAGGAAAAACCGCATTTTGCATTATTAAAAGCAAAATGCCAGGCAGTTCCGGCAGCCGCAGCAATCACGAGCACAAGGGTAAGCAGCCATGCCCTGTAATAGGTGAGGATGTAATCCCATTTTTCCTTTCCCGTCATCCCCGCCATTTTTTCTGTTTCCGTTTTTTTCCATAACCGGAACCGCTGTTTCCATCCGAAAGACTCTGCCGTTTCATCCTCTTTTGCTTCTTTTTTCCCCTTTTTATCTGTTACCGCTTCCTTTTCACGCCCCTTCAATCCTTTTGCCGCACCGGTCTCTTCTTCCACAGGAATGTCCAGCTCCTTCTCCTCAATATAGCGGTCAAACTTTCCCCTGATATAGACAGCCTTCGGGTATTCCAAAAGAGCCAGTCCCGCCAGGGGCACTAATGCAGCAAACATCGGAAAATGCAGCAGCAGAAACACCATGCCCACTGTATAAGCACCCATCAGCACACTTACCGGCAGATAAACCAGTTCAAACCTGGCTGCATTTTTCAAGGCAGAGACGGAGGTTTCCACAAACCGGGCGCGGATTGCAAAATACCAGTCCGCAAAGGCGCACAGCGCCAGAACCATGGCAACCGTAAGTCCGTAAAACAGACTTCTATACTCCACCTCATTCTGTGTCCAGAGAGCCAAATCAACCAACAACAGAATAAATCCCGCCAAAATCAACAGCCATCCTCCAAAGGAACCCCTGATATTGGATTTAAATTCCTTCATAAAGGATTTGATAATCGGTCCCTCCTGATTTTTTGCCATCTTCATCATTACCGCATACATCGCTGTAAGGGATGCTCCCGCCGTTACAACCGGCACACAGCACAAAAAGGTCAGAAGATTCAGCAGACAGAGGTCAAACACCTTTGTCAAAATACGATTCCACAAGTTATCCGCTGTAAAAAAACTGCTCATACCATACCACTCCATTTTAACAATCTGTATCAACCGGAAACCTTACTGTTTTTTAAAAAACGGACGCAACCAACTGCGTCCGTTTCTATAATCATTCTTTATAATACGGCTTGTTACGCCTATCCATCAGCCCTTGACAGCGCCGGAGGTCAGTCCGCTGTAAATGCGGTTCTGGCAGCAGATAAACACAATCAGTGCCGGCAGAAGCGATATAATAACGCCTGCACAGATTAAGTTATACTTACTGCCCAGCGGGCCTACAAAGGTATATAGCGACGTTGCAACCGTCGGATACAATTTCTTATTCTGCAAATACAAATTTGCACAATAGTATTCGTTATATACACCTACACCCTTTAAAATACAGCTGGTGACAATTGCCGGCTTTAACAATGGCAGCAATATCTTATAAAAAATCGTAAAATAGCCCGCACCGTCCACAATAGCCGATTCATCCAGGGAATCCGGTATATTTTCAAAAAACTGGATATAGATATAGATGGAAATAACATCTGTACCACACTGCATAATAATATATCCAACCAATGAATTAATCAAGCCCAGCTTAAACATAATCTCATATACTGCAATCTGCATTGCAATACCCGGCAGAAGGGTTGCAAACAAAAACAGGTTACGAATCAGACCATTACCCGGAAACTTAAAGCGGTTTAACACATAGGCAAGCTGTGTTCCCACCAATGTGGACACAAGCAGCACCGCAACCAGGATAATTGTAGAATTTTTAAACGCAAGCCCCATATTTGCCTTCTGAAACGCCTGAACAAAGTTGTCAAAATTCAACCAGCTCTCCGGCAGGGTCATAACATTAGTCTGCTGATATTCCGTCTCTGTTTTAAATGCTGTAATTACACAGGAGATAATTGGCAGCACTGCAACAAAGGAAAAGAATACAAGTGACAGGTATTTCAAAAAGGTTACAACAAATTTTGATATTTTCTTTCCATTCATTCCTGTCTCACCTCGCTTCTAATTTTTGTACAGTACCCGCCGAGTTCCCATATCCATCGTCCTCCGAATCCCGGAACACGTATTTAAAGAACAGCTTTTGCAGCAGGGTCGCAAACAATATAATAATCAACAGCACAACCGCCATGGCTGACGCCAGACCTACCTTTTGCTGTGTATGTGCAATCTGGTGCATGATTACAAAATAGGTACCGGTTCCATTTGCACCATCCGTAATAACATAAGGCGGCTCAAATGCACTCAGCGAACCGGTGATAGATAAGATTACATTCAACACAACAATGGTCTTGATATTAGGCAGGATTATGTAAATAAACTGCTGGAATTTATTTGCGCCATCCAGCATGGCTGCCTCATACAAATCTCCATCCACCGACATAATTGCGCCGATAAAAAGCACCATATTCTGTCCGAAATAACGCCATACCGAGGTTCCCACCAGTGAAATATTATTGACACTCTGGTCCATCAGCCAGTACGGAAGATTCTCTAAATCAAAGCCACACCACTGTAATACCGTATCAAATACAAAGCCTCTGGTATAGAAAAATTTAAAAATAAATCCAACAGCAATACCATTAATCAGATAAGGGAAGAACATAAATCCTTTGAAGATATTCCCACCCTTTACTTTAAAGCTCAATATTGTAGCCAGATACAAGGATAATACAAGCTGGATAACCGAGCCTGCCATATAGTATAAACTAAGCTTTAACGCTCCAAAACAGTCATCTCTCTGAAATACGCTGATATAATTTTGAAGTCCAACAAATGTCCTTTCACCCACATATTTCATCTTATAAAAGCTGTATCCCACCATCTCTGCAAAGGGGAGATAGGTAAACACAAACAAAAGCAGCAGAGGAATTGTCATAAAGGCAATCATCACTAAAACCTTCTGGCCTTTTCTGCTGGATAACCATCCTGAAGAAGTTTTCTCTTTCTTTTTTTCCTTTTTGATTTCCTTCTTTTCTTCTTTCATATAGCTTCCTCCTCAAATCTGCACAACATTTCCTCAGTTAATTTGAGCCAAGGAGAAGCACTCTCCTTGACTCAATATTCACCAATCCAAAGAAGCGCGAATTCAGATTACTCGGTTACCTCAATTCCTAAATTCTTCTGTGCTGTCTGCCACTTCTCGGTCCACTCAGCCATAATTTCATCAAATGTCTTAGAACCTGTAGCTGCTGCCTCTACGATGCCCTGAACCTTAGCATCACCACCAGCGTTGAAGGAAAGCTCACTTTCTGAGTTCATGTCGTTCATGAAGTCTTCTTCACCCTCTAATGCAGGAGCATTCTCAACAATGGTTGCACTGCTGAAATCAAAGGTTGTTTCAGCTGTCTTAGAGATTGGATATCCTCCCTCTAACTCACACCAGCCAGACTCTTCAACCATCCACTTAACGAATACCATGGCAGCCTTCTGGTTGTCCTCTGAAGTATCTGCGCTGATACCATAGCAATAGTCAGGACCTGCTGTTGCATACTGAACACCATTTACAGTAATCGGGAATGGCATATATCCGATATCATCCGGATTGTCGCCTGCTGCCTTCATCTGTGCAATTGCCCATGAACCAAGCACCATACAGCCAATCTCTCCGTTGTTAATCATAGCCTTACAGCCTTCCCAGTCAGTTGTTGTATAATCTTCCTCTGTTAATTTCTGTGAAACTGCATCATATAATATCTTGTATAATGCATAAGCGCCTGTTCCGTCACCATTGTCCTTAAACGGCTCTGCAGTGTGAACAAACTTCTGGTTTAACCATGTCTCATCACCTGTTGTAATCGCTCCAAGATATGCATCCCACTGGCCACCCATGGTCCAGCCTGCTGCATAGTTGGTATATAAAGGAATTGCATCGGTCTTCTCGTCGATTGCCTTTAATGCCTCAATAAATTCATCCGGAGTCTTAGGCAGCTCTGTTACACCTGCTTCCTCAAATACCTTCTTATTGTACAAAAGACCCTGTGCATTACCCATATAACCGATACCGTAGCAGTTGCCATCCTGTTTCCACTGCTCCGGGAAGTTGATATACTCAGCCATTTCTGTTGTTGTGCCATATGGAATAAAGTATGTAGAAAGCTCTGCCTGGTCAATTGCAGGAATGAACATTACATCGCCCCAGTCGCCTGTGGAAAGACGAAGCAGTGCATCCTCTGCATAGTCTGTAATACCTTCTGTCTCAACTGTAATGTTTGGATAAACCTCATTGAACTTGGCAATCAGGTCAGCCATTGTTCCATCCTCTTCACGGTCTGTCTTATGGTGAAGGAACTTAATTGTTGTTGTCAGGTCTGTATAATCCTCACCAAGCTTGATGGAACCGTAGGTTAAGTCTCCTGATGCTTCTTCTCCGTCCGTAGAAGACTCTGCCTTTTTCTCAGTCGTGTCTCCACTTTCTGTGGTGTCTCCGCCGCCACATCCCACCAGGGATAATCCAAGGGCAGCTGTCATAGCCATTGCCATTACTTTTTTCAGTTTCATGTAAAATCCTCCTTTTCCTTTTAACATGTTTATGTCCAGCAACTTTTTGCTTAAATTAAGTTTAATATATTTTCTGTCTCTTATACACATCTGACGCTGCCGACGATCTTACGC
>UQXF01000141.1 GCA_900544905.1 uncultured Clostridium sp. | reverse complement strand
GAACGTATTTTCTCTTTTTAACCCCCGTTTTTTTATGGTAAACCGCACTTTTTTTGTGGATAATGTGGATAACTTTGTGCATAAGTCCATTTTTCAATCTTTTTTCCACTTTTTTTGTGTTCAAAACTGGATTTCATAATCACTTAACATAATATTTTTTGATTTTTGAAGTTCAAAGCCCGGATTTTTTTTGTGCATTTCACCCAAAATTATTTTTTAATATGCTTTTCTAATGTTAAGATAATTTAAAAACAATTTAAAAATTGTGTGTCAAATCAAAATATAGGATTTCTGCACTCAAAAATAGTCCACTGGACTATTTTCTCATATGCCTGGCAACTAAAAAATGGACCTGTTTTCAAGCAAGTCCACTCCTATTTACTCTTTTTATGTATCAGCACATATTCAATTTCTTTTTTTCGAAGCTCATCCATATCCTCTGTCGAACCCATCTCCGACAGTTTTTCCGCCTCTTCATAGGAAATCAACGGACGCAGCTGTACCTGATGGTGTTCCACCGGTATGTAAGCAACCTTCCTGCCGTCAAACACTGACCGCAATCCATAATACATGACCTGGTCCCCATTCTTAACAGACAGTTTGGTAAGCTCCACTACCTGGCACACCCCTATGGCTTCGCTAAAAATCACTTCTTTTTTCTCAAACATACCTTTTCCTCTCTAAACTTCTGCTTCTCTGCCCACAGCAAAGGAGTGGAGATTTTCTATGAAATCCAGCCACGCCTCCGCCGCAGTCATTTCTAATGTTCCATTTTCCAGAAATATGCAGAATATGGTGGCAGCTCGCTTCCTCCTCCAAAGTCATGAGGCTCCCCACTGATTAAGTCCTCTGCCATGCCGCAGCCGGCATCAAAATGTGCCATATAAGGCTGGTCAGATGCATTAATTGCCACCAGCACACGTTCTTCCTCACAGGCGCGTTCAATAATACATTGATGGTTTGTCAAAACTACATTGCGGAAATTGCCATAATTTAAAGCTTTGCTGTTCTTTTTTGCCTTAGCAAGTCTGGAAATCCATTCTGCCAGTTCGCCAAACTCCGGCTTATCAAAGCTTGCGCGCAAAGCCGAATCCCCCTCACTCTTATCTGCCTTTGCCCCCCATTCGCTTCCATAATAGACACACGGAATACCCGGCATGCCAAATGCCATGGCATAAATCAAAGGAAGATGCTTTTCATTATTCAAATTACTTGCAATCCGGCTTACATCATGGTTGTCCACAAAGGAAAGTAAATGCTTCCCCTTATATAAGGTCCAGTTTTCCGGTCCAAACTGTCTTGCAAGGGAATGGCAGATTTCAAACATGTTCATGGAGTTAAAGCTTGAAAACAATCCCTTGTAGCACTCATAATTCGTAACGGAATGGCACATCTCATCATTCATCCACTGATTATAATCTCCATGCAGGGTCTCCCCGACTATAAAGAAATCGGCTTTCTGGGAATCCGTAAACTGCCGGAGCCTTTTTAAGAAATCTCTGTCCAGACAATAGGCAACGTCCAGCCGCAGACCGTCAATATCAAATTCCTCAATCCAGCTCTTTACCGCACTGAAGATATGCTGAATGACCTCTTCATTTCTCAAATTCAGCTTCACCAAATCGTAATTACCTTCCCAGCCCTCATACCAGAGACCGTCGTTGTAATTTGAATTACCGCCAAAATCAATATGGAACCAGTCACGGTATCTGGAGCCTTCCCGGTTCTGAAGCACATCCTGAAATGCCCAAAAGCCTCTTCCCACATGATTAAAGACACCGTCTAATACCACCTTGATGCCTGCCTCATGCAGTTTCTCACACACCTTCCGGAAATCTTCATTTGTTCCAAGCCTGCAGTCAATTTTGGTATAGTCCCTGGTATTATAACCATGTGTGTCAGAGTCAAACACCGGTGAAAAATATATTGCATTCGCACCCAGCTTCTCAATATGCGGAATCCAGTCAATCACCTTTAAAATCCGTGATTCCTGTTTTCCGTCATTCTCAAAGGGTGCTCCACAGAATCCCAATGGATAAATCTGATAAAAAACACTTTCATAAGCCCACATAATTATGTCCTCCTGTTCTCTCCTGCCAGTATCGCATTCGTTTAAAAGCTTTAATTTACAAGATATATTGCCCCCGAATACGCTTTTTATTATAACATACATTCATAATAGTGGCAAATTCAAGATTTGAATGAACATTTCCCATCCAAAATGAATATGATAGGATGAACAAACCGGGGAGATTGGTTATGGAACCAACAATTATTATAGACGCAGGACATGGTGGGTGTTAATTGCGTATCTGTGTTTCAAACAACTCTTCTAGTTCATTTGAAAAATTATATATAATCCGGATTCGCCGGTTATCATATACCAAAATCTTGTCAATCATTTCAACAATTGTTACACGGTCAAGTTCTTCTACCTCTCTCAGCTGCAGCAATCTCCTGACCCACGGAGATTCCAACACATTTTCTTCATCCTCTGCCTGAATCTGTCTCATGGATTCAATCTGTCTCAGCAAAAGATTTTCTTTATATGTATAATCTTCACGATAAGTAATATAGTCTTCCTTTGTAAGAATTCCTTCCTTGTAGTCTTCGTAAAGAGACTGCTTCCATTTTCTGATTTTACCCAGCTCTGCGTCTGCTTTGGAAATCTGCTCCTGTATCTTTCCTTCTGCATTTCTTTTTTGATTTACAGGTTTTTGCTTTACCAGTGTTTCTAAATCATCTATGCTTTGGATAATTTTTTTCAAATCATCCAGAACAATCTGTTCCAATAATTTCAGTGGCAGCGTATGAGGTGTACAATATTTTCTTCCATACCGCTTATATGTACCACAGTAAAAAGAATCTGTTTTCGTTCCATCCGCTCTGCTCCATGATACCCTTGCCATCGCCGCATCACAGTCTCCACATCTTATAAAGCCCGCAAATATATTCTGATTGGATGCCAAATCCAGCTGTCTTGTCCGGCGTCTTAAAAGGCTCTGCGCTTTATCCCAGGTTTCCTGGTCTATAATCGGTTCGTGGGTTTTTGATACTACTATCCAATCCTCTTTTGCAACCCGGTTCTGTCTGCCTCTCATAGATTGATGCTTTGTCCCCTGAACCATATTCCCGATATAAATCTCCTTGTGCAGGATACTGTTGATTGTGGAGTATGTCCAATAAGTATTTTCTTTATAATTAATGTTTCTATAGTGCTCACCGTTCAGCTGCTTATATGCTGACGGACAAAGGATTCCTTCATCGGTAAGAATCCTGGCAATCTTCTGCTTTCCCACACCGGATATATACATATTAAATATCCTTTTTACAATGCCTGCCGGATACTCATCTATAACCAGCTTGTTTTTGTCAATCGGAGATTTTTTGTATCCATAACTTGCAAAGGAGCCAATAAATTCCCCTGAATGCTGTTTTGTTTTTACCGTTGCCTGAATCTTTTTTGAAATATCCCTGGCATACTGCTCGTTAAATATATTCTTTATCGGAAGCATCATGTCATATGCCTGCTTCATGCTGTCAATTCCGTCGGATATCGCTATAAAACGTACATCCATTTCCGGAAAAAAACGTTCTAAGTATCTTCCGGTATCAATGTAGTCTCTTCCAAATCTGGAAAGGTCCTTAACAATTACACAGTTTATTTTTCCATCTTCAATATCCTTTATCAGCCGTTTGAATTCCGGACGTTCAAAGTTCGTACCGGAATAACCGTCATCTATATAGATATCTACAAGAATAAATTCTGCATGTTCCTCAATATAATCCAGCAGAAGCTTCCTTTGATTCGCTACACTGTCACTTTCTTCTTTATCACCGTCCTCCCTGGATAAACGAATATAAAGTGCTACATAAAAAAATAAATTTTTCTTCATACATTTTACCCGTCACCGTATCTTTGAAATTATACCACAAAAGCGGAAACTCCGCCATCAGCCTGCTTCCTTCAGGTTTTCTTCCTGATGCGCCTGTATGATTCTTTTCATCAGCTCTTCCAAAGATAACTTATTCAAGAATTCCCTTTCAACTGTGTATGTTTCCATATACACCCCTCCATAAACTATCTTTTAATCATTTGTATGCGCCTATGCTTTTCCAATATGCTTTTACTTTCTTCATTATATTCAACAGCCAGCATTACTGCTCTCCCAGTTTTCTATCTCTCCCGGTGCGTTTCGTGCCCGAGTACCACCGATTTCCTTTTCCCCATTGCCTTCCGAGATAATAACGCTATCTTTTCCAAATGTGACACAACGAAGTTTTCTAACCAACAGGTAGAAGGCTTGCGTCTAACCTTCAGGTACTTTCATTTCAGGTAGGTGCGTTATTTTCGCTCATAGCTTATGCTACATCATCGCAAAACCGCAGCCGTCTCATATATATTCAGTTGTGAAGGTACACGCTTATTCACATACTTATAATATGCTTTGGGCAATATACATATATTGCTGCTTCGCCTGCAGCTTCACTGTATATTATCTTATCAGGGTATCCTTCTGGAAGGATGCTCTGATAAAATAATATATATTTGTATCCATTTGAATACATTCTATATCTATTTATATTCCATTGTCAAGTAGAATTAACTATATGTGTTAAAATTAAAAGGGTGATTACTATGAAAATTAAAAGATTAAGAGATTTAAGAGAAGATAATGATTATACACAGGCTGATATAGCTAAAATATTAAATATAACACGCCCTCAATATAATCTTTACGAGTTAGGAGCTGTCTCTTATACACATCTGACGCTGCCGACGATCTTACGCGTGTAGATC
>UQXF01000140.1 GCA_900544905.1 uncultured Clostridium sp. | reverse complement strand
AAAAAGGAATCTGAAAGCCTTATATTTACTGGCTTAAAGATTCCGAGAGATTATAAAATGAAGAGGAGGAAAAAATTATGGTCTCAGCTGATTCAACAACGAAACGAACCTTAATCAAGCAAATAAACACCACTATTAAAAATGGAGATTACAAGGAGGCAGATGCACTGATAGATGAACTATGTGAATCCCAGGGCATGAAGCTGGAATATACAATGCCTGCTTCCTTTATTTCGGATTTAAAAGAAAGGGAGAAAAAAGCTATGAATATTAAAAAACATCTGGCAAAAGCAGCTGCCATTATGCTTATCGTAAGTATTTCCGGAGGAACTGCTTACGCTGCTGTATCTCATTTTAAAAATACACATCATTTTGACCATGGTCTGGCAACCTCCGGTGCAGCCTCAGAAGAGGATACCGCCAATCAGTTTTCCGATGTCCGGTTACCGGATAAGGAGACGGAGGTCGAAGTCTTATCCACAGAGAACGGAAGCGAAAAAACTGCATGGTTTTCAAAGGAAACCCGCCGGGAGACAAATTACGGTTACACCTCTGATGATGGCATAAACTGGAAAGCGGATACACCGGATATACAAATTGTCACCGAGTACCGGTATTCCGATTACGCTGCTGCAAAGAAAGAGCATGAACTACCGGAGCTGTTTTCCAAGACCTACGACTTAACCGGAAATGTTACACTGGAAGAGTACCGCCATGAGTCCGAGGAACAGGTCTTCAGCAAAAACCTGCAGGCGGATTATAAATATGGAAACGGAAGCTTCACCATTAATATGGGAAAAGACTGCCAGTGGAACGGAGAGGATTCAGAAACTATAGCCATTACCAGTACAGAACCGGTGAAAAACCAGAGAGAATACACCGCTTCTAACGGTTACTGCTTTAAGCTGAGTGATGACACAGAGTTTGGCACAGTCCGCACCACTACCCTGGTTTCCTATAAGGAATACCACATCATCCTTTCCTTCTTTGATTTATCAGATGAAGAAATACATGAAATTCTGGACTCAATTGTTTTAGAATAATCTATGTAAAAAAGGGAACGGTTTGATATCCATATCTGATTCAAATACCGTTCCCCTTTTTCTTTAATCCTGCGCTACAACTTCCTTGTAAAATTCTGCATAATCACTTCTCTTATCCTTGGTAAAGGCAATTGCCGTTCTCGGATGCTGGTTCAAAAGTCCTGTCATCAGATACTGCAAATCATATCCCCAGACAACACCCTCCTGCTTCAGCTTCATCATATGCTTCTCAATAAACTGGATAGCCGGATATACATTGTATTTCGGATTGCGAAGGAAGCCTAACAAAAGCTCCATTGCACAGTTTCCGGCACCACGCCCCATGGCAGAATAGGTTCCGTCCAGCCAGTCCACGCCATCTCCAACCGCTTCAATGGTATTGGCAAATGCCAGCTGCTGGTTGTTATGAGCATGTATTCCAACCTTCTTGCCATACTTTTGTGCAAACTCCAGATAAATGTCTGCCAGTCTTGCCAGCTGCTCCGGATAAAGGGCACCGAAGCTGTCCACTATATAAAATACACTTACCGGTGACTGTCCCAAAAGGTCTAACGCCACCCGCAAATCTCCCTCCTGTGCGTTGGAGATTGCCATAATATTACAGGTTACCTCATATCCTTTTTTAGCGGCATCCTCAATCATATCAATGGCTGCCGGTATCGTATTTAAATAAGTGGCAACACGAATCAAATCAATCGGGCTCTCTGCCTTTGGCTTAATATCCTGCTTGTAGTCACAGCGGCCCACATCTGCCATAACCGCCAGCTTCAAAGCAGAATCGTTGTCACCCAGCACTGCCCGGATTGCATCATCATCGCAGAACTTCCACTTGCCAAACTTACTCTCGTCAAACATTGTCTTATCTGCCTTGTAGCCCAGCTCCATATAGTCCACTCCAGCCTTTATATTAGTCTGGTATAAATCCTTTACAAACTCATCGGTGAAGTAAAAATCGTTAACCAATCCTCCATCCCGTAATGTCGCATCCACCACCTTGACATCCGGACGGTAGCCCATTAAATGTGATATCTCTTTCATCTTAAAATTACTCCTTTGAATAAAATTACACGGAAATCCTTTTGCAGATTTTCCATCGCTTTTACGCTTTAAAACATAAAAGCGTTAAACTGATATGCATACTATACCACAAAACAGACAATAATACAATAATTTTTCCTGTTATCCAAATAGCAGGCAAAGGATTCCCACCAGTATAAACAGAATTCCTGCCGCGGATAGCATTTTACCCACTTTCTGTAAAAGCTTAAGAAATTCCTCATCCTCTTCCTGCTGATAATTCGGTGGGAGACTGTTTGCAACATTTCTGCCAACAGCTAAAAGCGTCACTCCCACCACTATCATAATTATACCTAAAATACCCATATATACATCCTTTTACTCTGCTGTCTGATACAGGTATGGCAACGGGTCCACCGCCTCCCCGTTAATACGGATTTCAAAATGAAGATGCGGTCCGGTACTCCGCCCTGTATTACCGGACAAAGCAATCTGTTCTCCCTGGTCTACATACTGTCCTACACTTACCGTAACCTCACTCAAATGCCCATACCGGGTAGCAACGCCATCACCATGGTCTATAATAACACAGTTACCATATCCGCCAACCCATCCGGCAGTTATAACCTGCCCTCCCCGGGAGGCTCTCACTGTTGTTCCAATCGGCACTCCTACATCCGTTCCTGCATGGAGACGTCCCCAGCGGTATCCGAAATTCGAGGTTACATTCCAGTTGGTAACAGGAAACATGTAGGTTGGCTTTGACTTCGTTCCCCGCTTCACTATCTGTGCCACAGCTGCCACCTGGACATTCTCCTCTAACTGCTCCCTGTCGGTCTCCGTGTCTCCCTTATATGTAACCAAATCCGTAACAATATGCTTTCCCGGTACTCCTTCCTGTACCACCTCGGTCTCCCCTATATACATGCTGTTATCATCCTCATAGACAACCTCGGCGTTATATTCCTCTTCATATGTCTCCTGCTTCTCTACCAGAATCTGCACCGCCGCTTTTGGAACCGTTACATTTAAACGGTCATCATAATAGATATCATCATCTGACTCAATATCCGGGTTTAACTCCTTAATCTCATCAATGGACATATTGTTTTTCTCAGCAATGATGGAGAGACAATCTCCCGGCTCCACAACGTAAATACTCTCCTCATCATTTTCTGCCGTAATCTCACTAAAAGCGGTATCCCTGTCCTTAATCTGGTCCTTACCCACATAGGTTTCCATAACCTGAATCTTCTCTGAAAAGCCTACATATTTGACTCCGTCATCTGCCGCCTGGGCAGACACATCCTCTGTCTTTTGTTCTGTAGTCTGCTCTCCTTCGGTAGTATCCTGCTGCTCTGTAGTCTGCTCTCCTTCGGCAGTCTCCGCCTGCTGCTCTGTACTCTGCTCTCCCTTGGCAGTCTCTGCCTGTTGCTCTGTACTCTGTTCGTTTTCCTTAGAGGCATCTGTTCCCTCTGCTCCTGTCAGCAGAACCTTCTGTTTCTCCGGAATGGAAATGATTCCGCTCTCGTCAAGGGCTGCGGAGGTTTGTTCTTCAGTCTGTTCTGTAGCCTGCTCTGCATTTCCAGCCTCTGTGGTCTTTGTATCCTCTCCGCCTTTCGATGCTTTTTCGGCTTTCTCCTCCACCTTCACCTCGTACATCGTAACATTGTGACTGGCTGGCGGCTTCAAGCCTACCTGAAAAGAATCCTCTACATCATATTCTCCCTGCGCCTGCTCTAAAATGGAAACCAAATCCTCCATGCTCTTCAAAGTCACTGTGTAATCATCAATCCGCATGGTATAAGCAAGCTTCTTGTCCGACTGCCCATACTTGCCAAGGCTGTCTAAAATAGCATCAGAAAGCTTATCATCCTTAAGTACCCGCATTCCCTTTATGGCTTCCGCATCCTTTTCCTTATCCACCTCAGCACAGGAAATATTCACATCCAATATCCTGACACCTTTTGCGTTATAGGCAAGCCGGGCTGTCTTATAAGCCGCATAAGCCTCCTCCTCGCTCTTAGCCAGTGCCACAATATCTCCATTAATCATAACCTTTACCTTTGGACCAAAGGAAATGCTGCTAATGGCAGAAAGAACCGGATTCTCCTTAAGGGCTTCCTCGGAATCTGAGATTCCAAGCCCTGTGCCAGCTGCCGGTGCAATCAGAACAACCGCCGCAACACCCAGAAGCGCCGCTTTCAGCCATCCCAGCTGCATACGGGTCTTAAAATCAAATTTCTTCAATCTTTTTCCTCTTTTCTTTGCTCAATTTATCTATCTGATTATGCATTTCTCTTCTTGGTGGAAGCCTGTTTTCTAACAGAATAACCAAAGGTTCCCAGCTTCTCCCCAAGTGTATAATACTCACCGTGAGAATATGCCAGCAGGTTGGCGTCATTTAAATGGAATCCGCCTTTTTCATCCATGTATTCATCCGAAACCTGGACATTTACCACCTCTGCCAAAAACATGTCGTGACTTCCCAGCTCCAACACATTGACAACCCTGCATTCAAGGTTAACCGGGCTCTCCATGATAATCGGCGCATTTATCTTCTCCGCCTCACCCTTCGTAAGTCCTGCCGCTGCAAATTTGTCTTCCTCTCTTCCGCTTTTCACCCCACAGTAATCTGTGGCACGCACCAGCTCCTTGGTGGTCAGATTCACAACAAATTCTCCGCTCTCCTTTATCATCGGATAGGAATATCTCTCCTTACGCACAGAAATGGACAGCATTGCCGGGTCAGAACAAATGGTTCCTGCCCACGCAACCGTCAATACATTATCGTTCCCTTTTTTATCTCTACAGCTGACCAGCACCGCTGGCACCGGGTACAGCATATTTCCCGGTTTCCATGATTGTTTTGCCATTTTTTCTCTCCTTTTTATTTCCATACGTGCAGCCGCACTTATGCGTTCATTATATACCAAGTATTTCTTCCATGCAATAAAAGTTCACCGCATTATTTTCTAATATAAATCTGTCTCTTATACACATCTGACGCTGCCGACGATCTTACGCGTGCAGATCTC
>UQXF01000139.1 GCA_900544905.1 uncultured Clostridium sp. | reverse complement strand
AAGAGACAGCAGATATACCGGTTTTAGATGGAGACGGAAAGGATATTGTCCTGAAATCATATGAGATTGAACTGAAAGATGTTATTTTCGCTTATGACAGCCGTCCGGTTTTAGATGGAATCACCTTGAAAATCCCACAGAACTCTACTTGTGCTATCGTTGGGCCGTCAGGTTCAGGGAAAACAACTTTGTGTAATATGATTGCAAGATTTTGGGACGTAAATTCTGGAAGTGTTAAAATTGGAGGACACGATGTAAAAGAATTTACTTGTGATAGCCTTTTATCATATGTAAGTATGGTATTCCAAAAGGTGTATCTGTTTAATGATACGATTGAAAATAACATCAAATTCGGAAAACCTAACGCGACCCATGCGGAGGTGGTAGAGGCCGCTAAAAGGGCCCGCTGCCATGATTTTATAGAGGCGCTCCCACAAGGCTATGAAACAATGATAGGAGAAGCAGGTTCCACTTTGTCTGGGGGAGAAAAACAGAGAATTTCAATAGCAAGGGCGATATTGAAAGACGCGCCCATCGTTATTTTGGATGAAGCGACATCCAGCGTAGACCCGGAAAATGAAAAAGCTCTTTTGGACGCAATTTTTGAATTGACGAAAAATAAAACACTAATTTCTATCGCTCACAGGTTGTCTACTGTTCGGACGGCAGATCAAATTATTGTCATTGATCAAGGCCATATTGTTCAAAAGGGAACCCATAAGGAATTAGCAGAAAAAGAAGGGATTTATCGTACTTTTTTGAAGTGCAGGGAGAAATCCATCAGTTGGAAGCTATGAGGTGTGTTGCCATGAAAAAACAATTTCCAATTATATCTTTTGAACATGCCTCTTTTCAGTATGAAGGACAGTCTCAGGAAAGTCTAAAGGATGTAAAGCTTATCATAAAATCGGGAGAATTTCTTGTTATTACTGGGCAGAGCGGATGTGGAAAGACCACATTAACCAGGTGTATCAATAATTTGATTCCCCGCTTTTTTGAAGGCAGATTATCCGGCGAAGTCATTGTATTGGGACGTTCCATAAAAGAATCGGACGCCGGTGAGGCTGGCAAAGAGATTGCTTCAATTTTTCAAGATCCCCGCAGTCAATTTTTTACTACAAACAGTTCCAGCGAAGTTGCATTTGCCTGCGAAAACTATGGAATTCCACATAAAGAAATCGTTAAACGTGTTAACAGCGCCTTTCAGTCACTGAATATGGAGAACCTAAAAGACAGAGATATTTTTGCCCTGTCCAGTGGAGAAAGGCAAAAAGTTGCTTTTCTCGCAGCGACTACTCTTAATCCACAAATTTATGTTCTGGATGAGCCTTCGGCTAATTTAGACATTCATACAATCTTACAGGTAAGAGAGATTCTTTCTGCTTTGAAAGCCGCTGGACACACGATTATTGTTTCAGAACACAGATTGTTTTACTTATACGGACTCGCAGATCGCTTTTTAATTATGGAGGATGGTCAAATCTGCGAAGAATTAACAGGTGAGGAAATGGCAGAATTATCTGCTGTCCAAATGCACAACAGAAGGCTTCGCCCGTTAAATTTGGATTTAATACAAATAGAAAGGAAAGAATCTATTTGCCGCTCGGAAGTATTTCTCCAAATTAGAAATTTGAGCTTTTCGCATAAAGCCATGCCGGAACTTCTTCACAACATTTCATTAGAAGCCTACAAAGGCGAAACGATTGCCTTGATTGGAGAAAATGGTTGCGGGAAAACAACATTGGGGAAAATCTTGTCTGGCTTGATTCGCTGCCGCCAAGGTGCGTTTTACATTGATGGAAAGAATGTGAAGCAACAAAAATTATCCGACTATGTGTACTTTGTTATGCAGGAGGCAGATCACCAGCTTTATACAGACAGTGTGACGGAGGAATTGAGGTTAGGAAACAAAAGGATTCCAAGCATAGATGAAAAAGTGTCTCAAATTTTGAAAATGCTCCATCTGGAAAACTTCAAAGACTGCCATCCGTATGCTTTATCAGGCGGTCAAAAACAGAGACTGACAATAGGAGCGGCAATGCTTTCGGAAAAACCAATCATCGTTTTGGATGAACCAACAAGCGGGTTAGACTGGGATAATATGTGCGCTGTTGCCAATGCTGTTAATTATATGCGTGAGGCTGGAAAGCTGGTCTTTATTATTACGCATGATCTGGAGTTTATCAGCCTGACCGCCTCGCGCGCTTTGCTTTTGAAGGAAGGGATTATTAAAGATGATTTACAAATGACGGAACAAAACAATTTCAAAATCGTAAAGAATTTTATGGTGGAGGAAGGTGGTGAATAAATTGAGAAAGCATGGAGTATATTACGATTCTCGCATAAAACTTCTGTTGATTCTATTGACATCAGCTTTGGCGTTTGCTTTGGGTGGAGGCTTAACAGGCTTGTTACTCTTTGGCGTCGTTTGCCTGTTTGCTTTGCTAAGTGGACTTTGGAAAACAAGTATCAAAGTTGCAATAGTTTATATAGTTCTGCTTATGTTGGCGCAAGTCCTTCCAATTCATTTATCTTCCGTGATAACATTCTTTTTACTAAGAATTTTGACTATTGCACTTGCTTTGAATATTCTATTTCAGACTACGGAAATATCGGAATTGATAGCAGCGCTTCAGGCAAGTCATATCCCTCAAGCAATTGTGATACCAGTGGCTATCATATTGAGATTTCTTCCATCTTTGAAACAAGATGTGCTTTATATAAAACAAGGGATGAAAACGAGGGGCGTGGGATTGTCTTTTTGGAGAATAGTAAGTCATCCGGCGCAGACATACGAAGGCTTTTTAGTCCCTATACTTATGCGCCTTCTGATGACGGCGACAGAATTATCCGCATCAGCGGAAACGCGAGGCATCAGCTATCCTTGTGAAAAAACTCACTATATATTAGTTGATTTCCGCTTAAGAGATAGTATTTTGTTGATAGGTATGCTTGCTCTTTTTGCGGTTATCATATGGACATCGTTCCAACCAATATCATTTTAAGGAGGATTTATTTCATGCAAACCGAAAACAAAAAAGGATTTCAAGTAAAGGATTTGATCGTCACAGCTCTTTTATCTTTGTGCGCACTTGTTATCTATATCATTTGTGCGTTCCTATCTTTTTCTCCCTACACGATGTTAGTGGTAAGTCCATTGTGGTCATTATTGGCAGCTATTACATATTTCCTTGTAGCAGCTAAGACTAAGAAACCGTGGGCACTGTTCATTTTTTGTGCGGTAACAGGCATTTATGGATTTTATCCGCCCATGATAATTTGCTGCATTATTGCTGGCATTATTTCTGCGTTGATCGCGTGGAAAACAGGTTGCACTAATGGAAAAACACTTACGTTCAGTTATATCATTTATATGGTTTTAGCAGCATTCAGTGGTACATATATTCCCTTCTTGTTTTTCTCAAATCAAACACTTGAGCAGTATGCGGGAATGTTTGGCGAAAGTTATTTGGGAATTTTGCAAACGTTAGTATCACCTGTAACAGCTATCATAATGCTTGTCGTTGTTGCAATTTGCGCCTTTGTTGGCGCGCTCATCGCTAAGAAACTGCTCAAGAAGCATTTCAAAAAAGCAGGTATGGTGTAAATGAAGTAATTATATGTGTCAGAAGGAGGTGTACCATTATGCCCTTAACATCATCTATGGAGGACTATTTAGAGGCAGTTTTAATAGTAGCTAAAAAACAAATTGAGGTGCGCTCTGTTGATATAGCTCGACAATTAAATGTTAGCAAACCAAGCGTCTGGCGGGCAATGACTGTCCTAAAAGATGGTGGTTTCCTTACAATGGATGATCACAGTTTTCTTTTACTCACAGATTTAGGACAAGAAACAGCCAAGAAAATCTATGAGCGTCACTGTTTTTTTACTGAACAGCTTATCGCCGCAGGTATTGACCCCAAGACTGCGGAGGCCGACGCCTGCCGGATTGAACACAACATCAGCGACGAAAGTTTCTCACGGCTGAAAGAGACAGCAACACAGAAACAAGATTAACCTGGATAAATTTTTAATGGCTAACTTATGGGAGGAAAAATGAAGATTAAATAGAAAAGACACGCCGACGGGCTTGCAGAGTAGCAAGTCCTCAGCCATGTCTTGGAAACAAGAGAATGGAGGTGGTTCCCATGCAGCAAACAGAATGGGTTTATTGTCCCGTCTGCGGGAATAAAACCCGTGATCGAATCAGGGAGGATACGGTTTTAATCAATTATCCTCTCTACTGCCCGAAGTGCAAACGAAAGAGCTTGATTCAGGCGAAACAGCTACACATCGTTGTCATCAAAGAGCCAGACGCATAGACGCAGAGCCGATGAACCCGTGAGAATTTCCCACGGACATCGGCTCTTTTTCACTCTTTGGGCTGGCTGTCCAAGGCCGCCCTAACTGTCGCCTTGATGATCTGCATAGAACGCTCATCGCAGTTATACAGCATACGGACAAGGCTTTCCATTTCAGAATCCTCAATCTGCTTTTCTGGGAAGAAAATCTGATCGGGTAAAATGGACAGCTCCCGAATCAGCTTGTACAGGATGTCGTAGCTGGGCTTTTTGCCTTCGTTCTCGATACGATATATAAATCTCTCGGTTACTCCGACCTTGGCTGCCAGATCTTCGACCGTAATATCTGCTTTTATGCGGGCATTCTTGATGATCTCGCCAAGCGTTTCATGTTCATTCTGCACTTTCAGTTCACCTCTCCTTCTATTTTACGGATTTATGCCAGATTTATAATGGCATAGCAGTTCAAATTTTAGAGAACTGATAGTGCGGATAAAAGTGAACTGACCAGGATCGTATAACTGGCCCTGTCAATAAAAAAAACGAGGTTTTGGCAGGTTGGTTTGTCATGCCCATCCCTCCAGACCACGTTTTGGCCTGGAGGGATATTTCATGCGTTGGTCATCCTTCGCACCGCTGCTTATTAGAAGCAGCGAGTATGATTCTATGTCGTAGGCCGCCTGCTTGACGGTGTACGGTCAAAAAAACTTCCCGTTTTTCAGCGGGATACTATGCCCTTCGCACTGAACCATCATGCCATGATTTATACGAACTAAAAAGAAACGCACTTGCTGTTTGGGGGAATACCCCATTCTGCAGGTGCGTTTTTCAATATAGAGAAACCCCATTTTCACGTTGTAGGGGACCGCCGGCCAGTCTGAATTTCT
>UQXF01000138.1 GCA_900544905.1 uncultured Clostridium sp. | reverse complement strand
ACGAGATGACGTCGAGTCTCGTGGGCTCGGAGATGTGTATAAGAGACAGGTATGTTGGTTTTGTTAATAAATCTACAGAAAATATAGATAATGAAATAAAAAGACATTTAATAATGAGTCAATATAAGATTATGCTTATGATGCTGAAAAATGAAAGAATAGAGGCATTAAAGAGATCTTTTTCCTATGCAGCATCAAATATGAATATAGCAGTGTACTTATCTTCAATGGCTAAAGAAGAAGGAATAACAAGTCACGAAATTCTGAATGAATGGATTGATTTGAGAGAGCGATATTATACATATGAGGGCGGCAGTAATGAGATTAAGAGAACAATTTTATTATCGAGTTTGTTTGAGAGATTGAGCAACGATGAGTCTTCTGTAGGAAGTGAAAACACTGATCTAGAGGCATTCCAAAGATTTGAACAATATGATTATAGAGTGAATGAATTTATGGCTCCGCCGATGACAGGGGATATTTTTTACATAAAGGGGAATTATTACTTGTTATTAGGGCAGGAATGTGACTTGTCAATTAGAGATGGAAGAAGGAAAAATCCAGTAGCAGAATTAGTTCCGGTTACATTAATTAAAAATAGAGATATGGGGAATTTCAAGGAGAAATACAATTATGAGAAATTATTGTTGGGAAAGTTTATGGATGTGAATCAGCAAAGCTGTAACATATCTATTGACTGTACGAAGAGAGAAGTGATTGATAATGAAATATTGGATTTGTGCGCATTTAATGATATGGGAAATGCTGAAATATATTTAAATCAGCAATTGCAAGCGGAGGCAAAATATTTATTACCAACTGAATGGCAACAATATTATGCGGAGTTAAAAACGCGGTTGTTAAATTTGAAAAGTAAGTATGATTCGATTAAGAATAATGAAGAATCTTTAGGCTTTAATGTGATGCAATTAGTAATTGATATGGGGGCAAGTCATAATAATAGATTAGTATCTATTATCGATTTTTCTTCAGAGGATAATGCTATAAAATATGATGTAAAGAGGATTTGTAGAATTAGAAACCATGTATTACTGATAAATAAAATGTTTTTGGAGTATAGAGGAAGACAAGCGTTTAATACTATAAATATGGATATAGGGAGAAATACATTATATGCAATTGAAATGTTGGGAAGTGATGAAAGAGTTACAGGAAAAAATGTTACAGTTATTCTGACAACATCAAGAAAGGAAAATGGTAACATTAAAAGAAGAGATTGGGTAATTAATAAAGCAGATATAATAGAATTCATAAAACAAGTAAAACCTTCTGAGGCTGAAAAATATGAAAAAATACTTTATGATTTGGATGAAAAGATTTTGCTTGAAAGTAACGCTGGTAATATAAAAAATGCAATAAAATATACTAAACAATCAACGAATGATGAATTACTATTGAAAATACAATTGTTAAAATAGCATGGATGAATTCCTTTTTTGGAAAAATATATTGTGTGTTTGTTGTAAGATAAAATTAACCAAAGTTGAAAAGCAAAATAAAATTGCGACAACAAAATGACAATACAATTCACTAAAAATCCACGCAACAGGTAGAAATCAGACAAAACTCCCTGGTTTCTACCAGCAAAACCAACAAAAAACACTACACAACAACTTTGCAAAGAGGAGTTTGAATGATGGATTGCATTCAAGAAATTTAGTTTTTTGCGAAGATGCGGGGCTGGAACAGGGGCGCGGTTCTGTTTTATAGGGTTGTGTGGAAAGCATACAGAAGTTTTGGCTTTGTATGCGTTTTTACCAATGCTATTGATTAAGTAGGTATAGAAGTGTATATACAAAAAAGAAAACATAGCACTTATCATGTTGTATGACCATAATAGCGAGTGGAAATTTATTCTGCTTTTATCAAATCTTTAAGTTGACATTTGTTTAGATTAAGTAAAATATATATTAGTTAATCAGTATTTTAAAAAAAGAGAAATTTATAAAAACAACAACATTTTGAAGATTATATATGAAGGTAGACAATTGATTTCAATGGCTTTACAAGTAAAACACAAAAATATAACCGGACACCCGTTATGGTTCTGTCGTTGGCAACACCCCAGAATATTTTTCCGGTTTCCTGCAGACTGCTGTTTAAGTAAGCGTTTATGTAGATTTCAGCATTGGCAATAATGGAATTGCATGGTCGGTTTCCTTTAATCTCCTTTAGCTCTATAGCAGGATTTTCTCCATAAGGAAATAAATCCCCTGTCCGATATAGTACCGGTTCAATTGAGTCACCGGTATCATTCGTCGCCCCTGTATTAGGCATATTACGCGAAATTATCTGATAATTATAAGAAACCGGACTCATTTGCCGGGATGGTGGCAGTAAATACAATGTATTGATATTTTGTTGTGTAAATATGGATTCCAGCTGTCTATTTTCAGCAAGAATAAGCTGTATACCTTTCAGCTTTGATAAAATATCAATTATCATATAGCACATGGTTTCATCCATTCCTGCCAATATGCCATCGGCAATCAATATGGAGCCTGCAGGAATTTTTGACAGCAGGCAGACAAAATCCAGATATTGCTTCTCACTGGAAGACATTACAACATTTATTTCCGTTTTGGCAAGGCAGCTGCCAAGAATATGATGCTCTTTCAATCCTAAATTCCAGAGAAAATGCTGGGCATTTTGAATGTCACTTCTGGTGTATTTCTGATGATTTGTTCTTTCCAAATCCGGAAAATAGAAAAATAAATTTTCACGGTTGATTTTCGATAACTTTTCAATATCAGCAAAGTCCTTGAGTAATATTTGTGAGGTCTGGCTGGTATGCTGTTGGATTAAATCTACATTTTCATCTGCGAAATGAACTCGTAAATATGTATATCCTTCCAGCTCAGAATTTTGATGGTATTGCAGAAGCTTTGAACCGAAAAAAACGGAATAGACTGCTGCTAATAATTGTGTTTTTCCCATTGCGTTATCTCCGAAAATTACATTGATTTTATTTTCGCATAACGGAAACCGCTGGTGTTCAATTGGACCAAAATTTTCGAGTTGTATTTCTTTTATAAACATAGTATTTTCCTCACTTTTTGTCGGTGGAAGCCGTAACAATTTTGTAAATTCCGGGAGCGTTAGATGCCTCCGGTTTATTGTACTGGTATATTTTAAAACTATCTCTATTGTATCATAGCGGGTGTATTGCTTTAGCCGTTATAAAGTCTGCCAGAGGCTGCAAACATCTTTAGCAATGGAAAATCTTCCGAAGAGTCTCATCCTCTTTCAGCAGCTCCTTCGCCTTTATCCGGTATTTTTCCTCATGCAGATAGGTGTGGCGGAATGGCTTGATTGAAGGTGCCAGCTCAATTGCCTGCTCATAGGCATGGATATCCAGATTCAGGGTTTCGACATAGTCAAAGAAGCCGGTATCGGTAAAGATGGTATGCACCCGTTTATAGCGATGGTTCTGTACAAGGCTCATCAGGTAAGTGGCAATCCCCACCTGGATTCCGTGAAGCTGGGGAGCTTCCAGCATTTTGTCCAGGGCATGGGAGATTAAATGTTCACTGCCGCTGGTGGGTGCACTGCTTCCGGCGATTTCATTTGCAATGCCGCTCATGGCAAGGGAATCCAGTAATTCCTTTAAGAATAAATCGTCCCGGATACTGGTAAAAGGCGTCCGGACAAAGCTGTTGACAGCCTTTTTTGCAATCATCATGGCGAAATCGTTCACCTCGGCAAGCCCTAAATCTTCTTCAAACTGCCAGTCGTAGAGGGCAGTAATCTTTGAAACCATATCGCCAATTCCGGAATAGAGAAACCGTTCCGGTGCGCTTTTAATGACCGTAGTATCTACAATAATTCCGTATGCCATTCTTGCAGGAACGGAATTTCTTCTGCCGTCTATTATCAGGGAAGCACTTGCACTGGAAAACCCGTCACTGGAGGCGGAGGTGGGAATGCTGATAAATGGGAGTTTTCTTAAAAAACCGGTGTATTTTGCGGCGTCAATTACCTTTCCACCGCCAAGGCCAATCACCGCCTGTGTCTTGACCGGCAGATTAAACGCCAGGGTGGAGATATCATTAAGACACACGGAGTCCAGCTCCTGGTATTCTAATACCTCAATACCAGCAGTCTGTAAGGAGTCCATAACGGTATTTCCGAACATGTCAATTAACCCGTTACCAAAAAAGATGACCACCTTCTTTATATCACTTTCCTTTAAATATGCGCCAATCCGGCTGAGAGCGCCAGCCTCAACCTTTAAAAGTGCCGGAATTGCGATGTAAGCATTGTTTTTTTGTGCCATGGACTCATTCCTCTCTTTGTTTGAATATTTATATGATTGCCAATTTGAATATGATTATAACAGATTTATTGCAGCATAGCCGAGAAAAATAAAAATTTTTTGGGAAGGCAGAATCCTGTTGAGCTTCGCCGGGAGGTTTGTTATATTTAAGATACAAAGCGAAATGTAAATATGTGAGATAAAATATTTGGTCTGGAGGGGATTGGATGAGGATAGCAGACAGGAAATTTTGGGAAAGAAATGCTGTGGCAGTGGTGGGAATGCTGCTCTTTGCCGCAGGCGTCAATCTGTTTATTGTACCCGCTGATTTATATAATGGCGGCGTAATGGGAATCAGTCAGATTATCCGTACCTTGCTGGTACGCTATCTGCATATCCATTTTGGAAGTACAGATATTGCAGGTATTATCAATCTGATTCTGAATATACCGTTGTTTATTTTGGCTTATGTGTCCATCGGAAAAAATTTCTTTATGCGGACGGTGGTCTGTGTGCTGAGCCAGACATTGTTTCTGAGTATTCTGCCTGTTCCGGCTGCCCCGATTGTGGGAGATGCACTGACTGCCAGTATCATTGGCGGAATTATGGCGGGAACCGGTATTGGAATTGCACTGCGATTTGGCGGCTCCAGCGGGGGAATGGATATCGCAGGAATGTATTTTACAAAAAAGTATAAGGATTTCAGTGTGGGCAGGGTGTCATTGGCGGTAAATGTGCTGGT
This sequence comes from uncultured Clostridium sp., assembly GCA_900544905.1. Classification (GTDB taxonomy): domain Bacteria; phylum Bacillota; class Clostridia; order Lachnospirales; family Lachnospiraceae; genus CAG-590. Next base: position 276 of record UQXF01000138.1, on the reverse strand, counting down.
TTATGGAATCTGTGCACTTCTGTTTGGAGTTCAGACAGCTGTTTACAGTATCATTTATTCCGCTGTCAGCATGTTAATGTCGGACAAAACCCATACCCAGAACATCAATACCGAGGTGCTGGTTTTTACGAAGGAGGAGCCGGAGAAAATACTCAACTATATCGTACAGGAATTTGACCGGGATGCCACCTGGTGGGAGGCAAAGGGAGGATATACGGAGAGTAAGACCTGTCTCTTATACACATCTCCGAGCCCACGAGACTCGACGTCATCTCG
>UQXF01000137.1 GCA_900544905.1 uncultured Clostridium sp. | reverse complement strand
GAGATGACGTCGAGTCTCGTGGGCTCGGAGATGTGTATAAGAGACAGCTTAAAAAGGTGGAACTAAGATGAAACAGGAAAAACAAATGTCAGACTCCATAAGATTAGGCATATTGCTGGCACTGTCCGGCGGTTTTATGGATGCCTATTCCTATCTGTGCAGAAACCATGTATTCGCAAACGCCCAGACCGGAAATATTCTTCTGTTCGGAGTAAACCTGTCACAGCAAAATTACAAAGCAGCGCTTCAGTATCTCTGCCCCATCCTTTCTTTTACAATCGGGATTATCCTTTCGGATTTGATTCGGCATAGCTGGAAAGAAATCAGCCTGTTGCACTGGCGGCAGATTTCCGTACTGATAGAAGCGGTTATTTTATTATGGGTTGGTTTTATTCCGGCAGGATATAATCTGCTCGCCAACAGTCTGACTTCCCTTTCCTGCGGAATCCAGGTGGAAAGCTTCCGGAAAATCCATGGCAATGGAATTGCCACAACAATGTGTATCGGCAACCTGCGAAGCGGCACTGAAAACCTCTGCAATTATTTCTTTGAAAAGAAAAAAGAAGATTTGAAAAAAGGGCTGTTATATTATGGAATCATTCTATGCTTCATTTCAGGAGCGGTGGTCGGCAGTACTGCAATCGGATATCTTCATGAAAAAGCAATCATGATTTGCTCTGTCATTTTGTTTATCACCTTTTTATTGATGTTCATAAACAACAGGAAATATAAAATATGGGGCAGTTCGTACTGAACTGCCCCTGGGCTTCTATTCTGTTGCCACCTTTTCCAAAACAAAATCAGATAGAGTAATCGTTGAAGCCGGAGTGTCAATTTCTGTAACATTGTCCGCCTCAAATATCTGTCCCATAGATACTACCATTGTGGTAGCAGCGTCTGTATCCGCTTCCATGGTAAATTCTATCACCACATCTTTTTCTACATCTTTCTCCAGTGCGATATCCGCACCACCATACCATGCATAGGTTGAACTCAGCATTGCCAGTTTAATGGTTCTCGCCTCCGTAGAACATGCCTTAAAGCTTATTTTATACTTGCAGCCCTTTTCCAGCATAATATCGTTCTGCTTTAACTGTACATTCCAATCTGCCGTTCCCACATTTGTAATGTCATAAACCGCTTTATTGTCATCGAAGGAAACGGAAGCCTCTCCCGGAGAAGTTACAGCATTCTCCCAGCTTGTACTACCATCTGAAAAATCTCCATTCTTCAGAATATTCTCTCCCGGCTCTACTTCCGGTATCTCTGGTGCTTCTACCTTTTCTAAAACGATGTCATCCACACACACTCTATGCTGTGTTGTGATTCTCTCATCAATTTTTCCGAGACAGATGCTTAAAAATGCCTGCGTATCCGTTTCTGCTGTCATCTGGAATGTTTTTTCATAGGTCTGATAGTCCGTATCCAGTGTCACCGTATTTTCACCTGAATATACCGCATAATTCTTAGCCTCTGTTCCCTGCATAATCACCCGGATTTTCCGTGGAAGGGAGGACTTCGCCTTGAAGCTTAATTTATACCACTGTCCCTTTTCCAGTTCCACATTATTCTGCTTTAACTGAATCTTCCAATCCTGGTCTCCGGTATCTTTAATTGTAAAATCCGCTGCGTTGTCTTCGCTGAGACTATCCACAACATTCGCTGCATCAGCAGAGGAATCCACATACCATTCATATCCTGCAAAGCCTGCATTAAAGGAGCCGTTCTTAATCAAAGCATCTTCTACAAGCCTTACATTGTCAAGATAAACCGTACCTTTTTCTCCCATATAAAATACAATATTCTTGTCTGTTAATCCTTCAGCTGTTGTAATCTTAAAGCTATATGAGTTGCTCTCTTCTGTAAGATTTGCAGTCAGCTCCTGTCCTGCAACAACAATCTTCATATCCCTTGCTGAATCTGCCTGTGCATCAAAGCTCAGGGCATATGTTCCGCCGCCTTCAATTGCCAAATCAGATTGTGCTACTAATACATCACCAGCCTCAGTTCCATCCTTGTCAACAGTAACCTTTAACTTGCGGTCTGTATTTGCATTGGTTACGGAAACAGATGCATCCGCATTGTTGGTAATTTCCCAATATCCAAGACGTCCTTCACCCTCCTGGAAGCTTCCGTTATATACATAGTTTCCATCCGCCAAAATGGTCTTTTCTTCCTTCTCATCCGGATTTGCTTCCTGTGTCTTTTTAATGGATACATTACTGATGTAAATATTCTCTGTAGAACCGGCTGCTCCCATATTAAATTCCAAACGTCCATTGGCATCCGAATCACTTGTCATCTTAAACTCATAAGAATAGGTCTGATTCTCTGTTGTCAAGTCTACTGTTTTTGCAGTCATGTATTCTGAATACCCGTGGTCTGGAGCTTTTATGGCAGTCTTCATTGTTCTTGCTGCTGTAGCTCTTGCATCAAAGCTTACCGTATATGTAGCTCCCTTTTCAAACGGAATCCCCGCCTGCACCAGCTGCACACTGTAATCCACTGTACCGGCATTGGAAGTTGTCACCTTAATGCTATTATTTTCAATAGCAGCCTCAGCCTCGCCCTCCAAAGCGGTCATAAATTTCCAGTCCTCATCATCCGTTAAGCTTTCTGCTGTTGCGAAATCACCGTTATTCACATAGTTACCATTTTCGTCCGGGTCTCTTAACACTACTTCCTTTTCAGGCTTTGATACATTCTCATCGTAGCTATCCTTCTGATATGCCTTTACATAGTCAATTACAAATGCTGCATTCTCAAAATCCGTACTGTCATTCGGATTGCCAACCCAGCTTCCGCCTACTGCAAGGTTTAATATCATGTAGAACGGCTGGTCAAACGGTGCCGGATAACTAACTGTTCCCTGTCCTGCAGTGGTTGAGTACCAGTCACTCTCCTCATGGTAGAGTATTCCGTCTACATACCATCTAATCTTACCAGGCTCCCATTCGCAGGAAAAAACATGATAACTGTCCGTGTAATTTCCCTGATTTAACACATGTGTTCCCTGGCTTTCACTGTGGGGATTACCATAATGGATTGTTCCGTAAGCCTTGTTGTTTTCCTGACCCATTACCTCCATAATATCAATCTCACCACATCTTGGCCACTGTCCATAAAGATTCTCATTTGTCGGCATCATCCAGAATGCAGGTAAATATCCCTGTCCCTCCGGAACCTTCGCTCTTACCTCAAATAAACCATAAGTAAAATCCTGCTTATTCTGGGTATTTACTCTTCCGGAAGTATACGACACATTTCCTTCATCATCTACTGTCTTAACCGGCTTAATAATCAGATTGCCGTCTTTAACATAAATATTCTCATCCGAATCAACATACTCCTGTAATTCGCTGTTTACCCATCCCGGCTCATGGGTTTCTACATTCCAATTATCCCTGTTTAAAGCAGTTCCATCAAAATCATCCATCCACTTAAGCTCGTAACCGCTATAGGACAAATCCTTTTTCTCCTCTGTTGTATCTTTGTCCGGTTTTTTATCTTCTGTTGTAGTTTTGTCAGGCTTCTTATCTTCCGTTGTAGAAGTATCCTGTTTTTTCTCTGTTGTCGGCTCTTCGGTTGTCTTTTTCTGCACCGTCACATTGCAAACAGCTTTCTTTCCGCTTCCGTCTGTTGCCTTAACTGTAATCTTTGCTTTGCCCTCTGCCAGACAGGTAACAACACCTTTGCTGCTAACCTTTGCAACTGCCGTATTGCTGCTGCTATATTTCAGCTTTTTCACACTCGGTTTTTTAGGAGATATTGTAGCCTTTAATTTTATCGTATCCCCAACATAAGCCTTTGCACTCTTCTTATTAAGGGTAACCTTTTTAACCGGTGTACCTACAATAACTTTGATTGTCACCTTCTTTTTCTTGTTGGCTGCACTTTTCACTGTAATTTTAGCTGTTCCCTTTTTTACAGCCTTAATCTTACCTGTTTTACTTACTGTTGCAACCTTTTTGTTAGAAGATGAATAGGTTACTTTTTTGCTTACCTTACCACTTACTTTTACCTTGGTCTTAAGCTTAAATGTTTTTTTAGGCTTCAATACCAATGTCTTTGTCTCCAGATTTGTAATACTGATTGACTTTACAGCCTTTTTCTTTGAGGCAGCCTGGGAATCAATGGATATGGTTCCCATAACCAGCACCACTGCCATCATAAATGCGATTATTTTTTTCATTACATTTCCCATATATGTTCAGTCCTTTCTACTACATTATATTTAAGGTTAACGTACCCTGCAGCCATGTCTTTTTATTGCTCCTGTGTCCATGATGAAATTATATTGTCACGAATCGAGTCATAATGCTCACTGAGCAAGCCAAAATCCTTCTCTTTATAATTCCATATGGCTCCGCCTATATCATTTTCCTTAAACACTTGATTCACATCCGCAAACCATCTTACTGTGTCCTCTGCAGGAGCCCTGTCTATCACTCCAAATTCTCCGCAATACAAGCCCACACCTGCCCGCTTTGCAGCCTCAACGGCGTCATTGACCATTTCACCAATAAATTCTTTTCCCATGGTTTCAGATTTTGCATTAATTACAATCTCTCCCTGATATCCTAAAACCTCTGACCGGGTCTGATAGTAGGACATGGATTCCGGATAAAAAATATCCTTTTCAGAATCCATATTTGCTACCCATGGTGCCTTCTGATGCGTAAAAAGCAGCGGCTCATAAAAATGAAAGGTGAAAATGATATTATCATCCTGGGGAGTCTCCAGCAATTTCAGCGTTCTGGCGCTGTTCCACTGAATGCCGCCATAGATTATTGGCGTAGTTGCTGCCACCTCACGGATTGCCGTTACCGTCTTATGTATTAACCGGTTCCATGCATCCGCATTTTCCTTTTCCACAACCTCATTTAACAATTCAAACGCCACATTGTCATAGGAACCATAGGCACTGGCAATAGTAATCCATAGCCGGATAAACCTCTCCTGAAGCGCATCATCTGAAAACAAATTATTTTTCTTTCCATTGCCCGCATCATTGAAATCATACCCATATGCCTTGTGCAAATCCAATACCGTTCCCAGATTATATTGTTCACACCATTCCAGCAGCCGCTCTACATATCCATATCCCTCCTTTTTCTTATTTCCCTTCTCATCCTCAAGCACCTCATAGTCAATCGGTATACGGATGTGGTCAAATCCCCACTCTGCAATCTGCTTTATATCGTCCTCACCTATGAAATGTTCATAATGCTGTGTCTCATGATTACATTGTGAGAGATAACCTCCTAAATTAATACCATTTTTAAGCTTCATACATCCTCCTTTCCGAAATTATCACTGCGCTTTATATTTTGTTTGTGATCTGTCTCTTATACACATCTGACGCTGCCGACGATCTTACGCGTGTAGAT
>UQXF01000136.1 GCA_900544905.1 uncultured Clostridium sp. | reverse complement strand
GTGGGCTCGGAGATGTGTATAAGAGACAGAGAGGGGATATTATGAAAAATATATTTCAAAAAATGCTTTTTGTAATGTTAATTGCAGTAAGCATAATGGCAGTAAAGGTAGATGCCCAGGCAGACAGTTACAGATATTGGGATGGCAGGCAGTGGCGCAATCCATCAAGCAATCTTTATACAAGCAATCCGATTGAGGTTACATATAAAGTAAAATACTGTTACGAGGAAGCCTATAAGATGATTGACCTTGTAAATGCCGAAAGGAGAAAAGCAGGTGTTCCGGAACTGGAGGCAAAGGATGAACTGATGGATGTTGCCATGATGCGTGCAGCAGAGACAGCCCTTTACTGGAGCCATACCCGTCCGGATGGGTCGAGTTACCGTTCAGCAAGCATATTTAGTGATGGAGAGAATATACTTGCAGGTGATGCTTCTGCAAAAGGTGCAAATGCTACTCTTGTAAACTCTCCGGGACATTATGCAACAATGATGGGGAAAAGCTATGCTTATGCTGGCTATGGATATGTAGAAATATATGAAGATTCTGAGTGGATGGGGAGCTATTGGGTACAGATATTTTCGACAGCAAACAAATACTATGAGGATGGTTTTGACCTGTATCACCCGGAGAATAATAAGCCGGTTCAGTGGGATAAGATGACTATCGGACAGAGAAAGGATTATACAGCAGATTTTACGGCAAAAGTAAATCCGGCATCAATTTCATTAAAATTACAAATAGATAACCAGGAGCTTACGGAAGGAAGCGTTACAGCAGGAAGATTGTATACATATTATTATGATGAGAAATGGGATTTTGATGTTTCTGTACCTTTGACATTAGACCAATATAATGTTAAAGTCACTAATAAAGATATTTGTATTTGGGAAGATGGTAAAATTAAAGGACTGAAAGCGGGAACAACTAGCATAGAATTTACATTAAAAAAGGACAGCAGGCTTAAGGCAGCTGCACAGATAACAGTTAGAAGTAAATTGGTGAAAAAAGGCAGCAAAGTGACAGCATCCGGCAATACCTATAAAGTGACCAGTACCAAAAGCAAGACTGTAAGTTTTTATAAAGGTAAAGCAGATGCAAAAAAAGCTTCTGTCCCGAAGACAGTCAAGATACAGGGAAAAACCTATAAGGTTACCTCAGTCGCAGCCAATGCATTTAAGGATAACAAGAAGCTTGCCAGCGTAACGGTTGGCGCAAATGTAACAGCGATAGGAAGCAAGGCATTCTATGGCTGCAAGAGCCTGAAAAAGATAACCGTGAAATCCACGAAATTGAAGTCTGTTGGAAAGAATGCCTTAAAAGGCATCCATAAGAAAGCGGTAGTCAAGGTTCCAAAGAGTAAACTGGCAAAGTATAAAAAGCTGTTTAAGAGCAGAGGACAGAAGAAAACAGTCAAGATAAAGAAATAGTATACATGTAACAGAAAGGAATCCCCGGCTGGAATATCAGCCGGGGATTCTCAGCTTAAAGCTTCAATTACTTTGAACCGGGACCTGGGAGAGGCTTGAAGAAATACTCCGGCGGTACATCCAGTGTCCTGCAGATGTTGAAGAACAGCTCAAAGGAAAAGCGCTGGTTCATGCCTGTAGCTTCGATGCGGCCAAGGTAGCTTCGGGAGACATTGACTTTTTCAGACAGTTTAAGCTGTGTCAGACCGGCACGCTTGCGGTAGTAGGCGATATGCCGGCCTAAGGCGACAAAATTATCGCAGTTTTCAAAGATGGTCAGGTACTTTTGTTCTTTGGATTGCATAGGAATCCCTCCTTTGTGATAATTGTTTTATTGTTTGGAACCAGCATCCGGCAGAGGTATGAAAAAGTATTTTGGCTCTACGTTCAGGATTCTGCAGATGCTGAAAAGCAGCTCAAAGGAAAAATGCTGGTTCTGGTTGATGCTTTCGATGCGGCATAGATAAGTCCGGTCAATATGAAGCTTGTCAGCCAGCCGCTGCTGTGTCAGACCGGCTTTTTTGCGGTAGTAAGCGACATGCAGGCCTAAGTCCACAAAGTTATCGCAGTTTTCAAAGACATCAATGTACTTTTGTTTTTTGGATTTCATAAAAATCCCTCCTTTGTAAAATGTATTATTGTGTTAAAATAAGGTTTAGTTTTTTAGGACATAAAGGTACCTCCTTTGTAAAAATATTTATGTATTTAAATTCTAATACAACGGGAACTGCAAATACACAATTGTTACCTAATAGGGAACAAAAAATAAATGAGACAGGTAAAGAAATTTGAAAACAACAAGGACATGAACAAAAGTGCATGTCCTTTTTATATAGATGCAGAGCAGTAAAACTGCTCTTTTTTTATGCTGGAAATGGCAGGAGAAAGGAGGCATGCCGTCCGTAAGGAACGGTACAGTGATTAAAAAAGAAAAAAGGAGAAAAGAAATGAAACAAAGATGGAAAAAGATAACTGCGATTATGCTTGTAATCATTATGGTTTTAGGGATGATTCCCGATACGGCAGTGACCGTGCACGCAGAGGAAGCAGTCACACAGGAGCAGGCTGCAGGCAGCAGTACAGACGGAACATCCGGAATGCTGGAAGAGGAAAATACGACAGAAAGCATAACAGAAGAAGCAACAACAGAAGAGCTGACAACGGAAGTGGGTACAACAGAACAGAAGACTGAGAGTGAGCCGGACAGTCCGGAAGGAGAAAAAGGAGCTGGCAAAGTGGAAAAGACCACAGAGCAGACAGAGGACGCCAGGTCTTCTGATGTTCAGGAGCCGGATATGGCAGATACAGAGCAGAAGGAACACCAGGCGGAGTTCCGGACGGTAGAGAGATACACCCTGTACTGTATGCAGGATACCAGGGTGTACGAACTGGCAGATACAGCCTCCGCAGTACTGGAAGAGCTTAAGGCGGGAGATTTGTTTACCGTGACAGCGGAAGCAGATGCCTGGTACCGGATTGTATATGGCACAGAGGAAGAGACAGGATATGTAGAGAAAAAGGAAGGCTGTTTTACACGAGAGCTGGAAGAAGAGATGATAATGCCTGTGGCGATGGAAGAGGAACCGGCTGCCCGGCAGTCTGCAATCTCGAAAATGATATATAGTGACGGTACCTGGTCAGGAGGGATTATCTGGTATGTAAATGACAAGGATAAGCATTACATATTCTGTTTAAACCGTGGCTCGACAATGTATTCCGGGAAATATACCGGGGATATTACAACCGGCTACAGTGGATATGATGCTTTCCGGATTGCCACAGCCCTGAATTATTTTAAATCAAAGAACGAAGGCTGGGGAGGAAAAAAGGATTACGGACTGGTGCAGCAGGTCATATGGAACACAGGCAGCTCGGATTTATCTACCTATATCAAGCATGCGTGGAAGCTTGCGGATAATAACAGTAACCGTTTACCGGGTTCCTCCAGCTATGACAGCAAGTTAAAGGCAGTAACCGGTGTTACAAGTGAATCCGGAAGAAAGAAGGCTGCAGAATCCCTTACGGCACAGAAGGTTACCAATACAGACGGTGTTATAAGCAAAACCATTAACCTTAGCGGTTCTGCATGGAAATATTTTGCAAAAGGAAGCTTTGGCTCCGGCATATCTGTAATGGGGATTTATGATAAAGATGGTAAGGCAGTAAGCTATGATAAGGGAGCTAACTATGTAGGGACAGATGGAAAACTGCATATCAAGATTGCAACAGATTCCAGTACCGGATTTGGAGGAAAAGACAATCCGGCAACCATCATCATGAAGTTGAAGTTCCCATACCAGGGAGCAGATAAGTTCCGATACCTTTTAACTCCTGCAGGAAAGCAGAACCTTACCTATGATGCGTCTGCCGATACATCTGCTTATTTTGCAATAAAGGTTTATACAAATAAACCATATGAGGAAACACCGAAATTAAGCATCAACAAAGTGGATGAGTTTGGAAATGAATTATCCGGATGTACATTCCGTGTGAAAGGTACAAGCGGGGATGCACTTGCGAGTGGATATGATAGTGGAGATGTAGTAATAAACAGTACAGATGATGTTTTTGAAATAGAAAGTGCAGGTACCTATTCCATCCAAGAAACAGCCGTACCGGCAAATGGGGAGTATGAATTAAATACAGAGGTAGTAACCTTTACAGCAAGCTGGGAGCAGGATTCCAATGGCGTGAACAAACTGGTACTGAATCCGCCATTTCCTCTTCCGGTTGAACAGTCTGGCAGGTGGAATTGGGATGCGGCACAAAACAGAATGACCTATACCTGTATGAACAATCATACAGAAGGGGCAGCCATATTAAAGAAATATGGCAGCATGCTCGTGTCATGGAAGGATGGCAGATTTGTATATGAGAAGAAGGAATTAAGCGGAGCAGGCTTTGCCTTTTATGCAGATGAAGATATATACTGCGGGGATAAAGTGGTATTTGAAAAAGGGAAAAGAATCTATAGAGGAACTCTCTGGGGAGGAATTTCACATCAAATCACCGTAAACGGGACTGCAGCAGCAGACTTTGACGGTACATATGAGACGGATGCCGATGGTAAGATTATCATTTCGGGGCTTCCGGCAGGGGATTATTATGCAGTGGAGACTGACACACCGGACGGTTATGAAAATCCGGATACAAAATATTACTTTACGATTGTTCCAAACAAGACCGTCAGGATAAATGGGGACGATGGGAACGGTGAAATCATCAATAAGGTTACACCGGCTTCCTGCCATGTATTCAAGGTGGATGAAGCTGCAAACAAGGCTTTAAATGGTGGTGAATTTACCCTGTATGCAGATGTGGCAAATACGGATTTTTACGGAAAGCCGCTGTTTGATTCTTCTGATACCGTTCCGGCAGTGACAGCCAGGAACTTAGCCACAGGTGAGGTAACCGTGGAAGAAGGGCGTTGGGTGCCCATCCAGACGGTAACAACAAAAGAAGGAGGAATGGCAGAGTTTGACGACCTCCCACGGGGAAGATACCTGGTTACAGAGACGAAGGCACCGGTCACAGAGGACGGATATTCCTATGAGCTGGCAGAGGAATCCTACATATTCGTACATGATGGAGAGACCAATGCAAGTGCAAATGGTTTTAACTTCGAGCACACCTTCCGGGATATGCTTTCTGAAGATTATAAGATAGTAAAGCATGTGGAGACCGCACAGAAGGCAGATGACGGAAGAAAAGATGTGTATGTATTCAGTGATGCACCGGCGGCAGGGGCTGTCTTTGGAATCTATGCTGCAGAAGACATTTATAACACGGCAGGCAAGCTGGCATGGAAAACTGGCCAGCAGATTGCAGCTGTCACCACCAACGAAGAGGGCATTGCTGCTTACTCCGGGGTATTATACAGCGGAAAGTATTTTTTCAAGGAAATAGAGACGCCGGATGCCAGCCGGTATATCCTTGACACTACGGAATATCCATTTACTGTGGATGCAGACAATTCCAGAGGACTGCTGACAGAGGAACCGCTTATAAATAAGCTGTATAAGGGCTCCATCAGGGTAATTAAGACAGACGGGGAGACGAAATACCCGTTAGAGGGTGTAGAATTTGCCCTGTATGACCATGACAAGCAGAAGCTTAACTCCTTTGTCACGGATGAAAAAGGAGAAATCCATATAGA
>UQXF01000135.1 GCA_900544905.1 uncultured Clostridium sp. | reverse complement strand
TACTGACGGCTCCAAAGTACCCTGTTTGTGAAGTTGTTTATTTTGCACAACTATGCTTTTGAAAATAGAGAGTTTCGCAATTACCTAACTGCATTTTCAGCACTCTATGATTATCGAACCTCTAACAGCTCATCTCCTGCCTTTACAGCACCGGATGCCATCACTGCCACATCCTCAAACTCATCGGTATTGGTTACAACCACCGGGGTTGTAACAGGATATCCCTTTTCCCTGATTGCTTCTATATCAAACTCAATCAGTAAATCACCCTTCTTCACCATATCGCCTTCTTTGACATGCGCAGTAAAATGTTTACCCTCTAATTTCACAGTGTCCATACCTACATGTATCAAAATTTCTATATGGTTGTCACCCTCAATGCCAACTGCATGGTGGCTGTCCAAGAGGCTTACAATCTTACCATCAAATGGTGCAACGACTTTTCCTTCCTCCGGCTCAATGGCTGCACCCTTACCCATTGCCTCACTTGAAAATACCTCATCCTTTACATCAGATAAAGCAACCACAGTTCCAGTAACCGGGCTTGCAACATTTCGGGAAGCTTCTATCGCTACATTTCCTGTGTCTGTATCTGCGCCTGCTGCCTCAACCTTTTCCATGCCCGGGTCATCAAAGCCCACAATCTGAACAAGAACAATTGCACCGATAATCGAGATTGCCAGACCAATCGCCTCTCCGATAAATGGTGTCATGTTATCCTTATTAATGGCATTTACTACCGTTAACAGGCTTGGGAGACCTGCATATGCATAATATACGGAATTAAAGAAGCTTGCCACAACCGCACCAACGCCACCGGCAATACAGCCGCAGATAAAAGGCTTCTTAAACCGCAGGGTTACACCATAAATAGCTGGCTCTGTGATACCAAAAATACCGGTAATACCTGCTGATAAAGCAACACCCTTCATCTCTTTATTTCTTGTCTTTAAGAAAACACCAAATGCTGCTGCCATCTGTGCACAAACTGCACAGGTCTGGAATGCCTGGAAGGAATCATATCCCTGATTGGCAAAATTCGCCATAACCATCGGTGTGACGCCCCAGTGGACACCAAAGATAACCACAACCTGCCATACACCACCGATAATTGCCGCTGCCAGCGGAGGTGCAACCTTAACTAATACGTTATATCCGTTTGCAATTGCATTTGCAGCGCCGGTAGAAACCGGTCCGATTGCAAGTACGGTAAGCGGCACCATGATTACCAGACAAAGGAACGGTGTAAATAACGCCTTTACCGCATCCGGCAGATGCTTCTCCAAAAACCGCTCCAGGTAGGACAATACCCATACCAGCAAAAGCGGTGGCAATACCGAAGAGGTATATGTTGTCTCAGACAAGGACAAGCCGAGAAACTTAATGGTCTCTCCCTCTGCAACCCTTGCCGCAATATCGGATAGGGATGAACTGACCAGTGCACTGCAGCATGCCAGCGCAATATACGTATTACATTTAAAATGCTTGGAAGCCGTTACCGCAATAAAAATCGGTAAAAATGTAAATGGCGCCCATGACATTAAGCTTAACACCTCATATGTTCCTGTCTCTGCAAATTGCGGTGCAAACAAATTAATAATAATCAGACAGCCCTGTAAAATACCTGCTGCTGCCAGTATATAAACAAATGGTGCAAACACCGCTGACATGGTGGCGATAATCCGGTTGACAATACCCTGCTTCGGTGCGTCCTCCTCCCCGCCATTCTCACCTAAATTCAGTGTCTGGGCAGCGTAGCCATATACATCCTTTGCATGGGTTCCGATTACAACCTGGAACTGTCCGCTATTCTCTACTACTGTAATAACACCCGGCATCTCTGAAACCTTTGCATTTGCATCCCCCGGTGTCTCTTTTAAAACCAGTCTCAATCTGGTAGCACAGTGTGTTACATTTACAATGTTGCCTTCTCCACCAACAGCATTGATAATGTCTCCTGCTAACTTTTCATAATCTCTTACCTGAGCCATGAATAAACACTCCTTTCATTTTATGAAGTTCCTTTTCCGCGGTTTTCAAGTCCCTCATATACTTCTTAGTGTTACCAATATATCAAAAATCAACAGTTTTACAACCATTTTGGGAAAGGCTGGCAGCCTGTTTCAAAAAAAATTTTTATTTATCCTGTTTTTATGAAACAATGTTTCAAAAGCTGCCGCACAAAGCATTCTTGCCCTGAATACATTTTCCCATAAAAAAACTGCTGCCATTTAACAAACAGGATTTGTATAATCCCATTTATCAAAAAGCAACAGTTTTCGTCGTGATGCTCTTATTATTTTATATCAGCTGACAATGCCCACAGCTTTTCTGCTCCAATTTTTTCATATTCCTCATTGAGCTTCATATTTTCCTCATAACTGGCACTAAATTCCATACCAAACTAATATCCAGCAGATATTTTACCGCTGAAAAAAACATGGCAGTCCAGAATTCCTCCATTCCCTCTGAGCCGGCAGCATACAGAAATTCATCGCCCATGCCGGACAGGGTACGATTCTTATAAGAGGAAATCACAATCACCTTTGTTTTCTTCCTTTTCAAGGTCCGGATAATTTCTCCCAGCCTGGAATTTTCACCGGTATGGCTGATAACAATGGCTAAATGCTTCTCCTTTGGAATCAGGGCATGGAGCTGTTGCACATTGGTGGCAATATAGGTATACGCCATTTTTCCTGCGTGCAGGAACTGGCTGCATCCATATTGCGCCAGATGTACATTCAGGTCATAAACATAAAAGTCAATACATTCCGCCTGATGAATCATTTTCCCAATCCGTATCATCTGCTCCAGCGACAATGCCTTTCTTGTCTCCTCCACTGCCTTCCGCTCCAGCTCGCTGACCTTATTTACCATCGAAACAACATTTTCCCGTTCCTCAATCTGTATCTTTTCCTCTGCCTTTGCATCTGAAAGCTTTAATTCACTGACAAAACGGAGCCGGAAATCCGGATATCCCTTGCAGCCCATTTTCTGGCAGAACCTTGTAACGGATGCTGCACTGGTATATGTTGCATGTCCCAGTTCCCTTGATGACAGCACCGCAATTTGTTCCGGGTGCTCTAAAATATAATTGCAGATATCCTGCTCCCGCTCTGTCAGCCCCTGTACCTCTTTCATTTCCTTTAACAACAGCATAGTATATCCCCCAATATTATTCTTGTCTCCAAATCCTGACCTCTCTAATATAACCGTTTAACAAAGCTAATATTATTTTATCAAATACAATATTGGGTGACAAGCCTGACTTTAAAACCCAGGCTTATCTTATATCAGTCCCAGCCGGACAAAGGCATTATAAAGTCCATCCTGTTCCACATCCCCGGTAATATAATCTGCCATTTCCTTAATCTCCGGTCCGCCATTTCCCATGGCAACTCCATAGGCACAGTACTCCAACATAGGGATATCTATCTTTGCATCCCCAAAGGCTATAGTGTCCTTTCTGTCTGCTCCAAGATAAGACAGTAAATGGTCAATGGCATTCGCTTTGGTAATATCTTTTACACCCAAATCGCCAAACAATGCCTCTTCCCCTTTTCCGCCCCATGTACCGTTCTGCATGTTGGGAAAATGAGCCTTCGTATCCAGAAAATCCTGATAGCTGTCCAGAATATAGCTGATTTTGTTCACATCATCCCTGTACAGCTTTCCGCCAAACTCCATTCCCACAAAGGTCTCCCGGACTGTCATTTTTTCGGCTCCGGGTCTGTTCTTTCTCTTACTGTATTCCCGTATAACCGGCTCTCCTCTGGTCTCAAAATTCTCACTGGCAAACAGCCCGTTGTTGCTTTCCAGATAAAATTCCAGTCCTCTGTCGTGAAGCCAGTCCACAATCTCCGTACACTGCTCCAGTGTAATCAGCTGATGCATTACCACATGTCCGTTATCCTCTACATAGCTTCCGTTTCCACCAATCATTCCGTCCAGTCCGATTTCCCATAAATCAGACTGCATTTCTGCCTTGCTTCTGCCGGTGCAGACATATACCCTGTGACCCTTTTCCCTTGCACGGCGGATTGCCGTTACCGCAGAATCCGGAATCCGGTTTTCATAGTCCACCAGTGTTCCGTCCACATCCAGAAAGATAATTTTACCCATATCACACCTGCTTTCTATATCAAATATCTCTCATTTTATCTGTAAATACACTAAGAATCAATATAATTATAATATAGAATTAATCCAGGTTTTCACCGTTAGATGCGATTACCTTTTTATACCAATAGAAGGAATCCTTTCTTCTTCTGCCCAAATCACCGGTTCCGTCATCATACTTATCTACATAAACAAAGCCGTAACGCTTTGCCATCTCACCGGTGGAAGCACTCACCACATCAATCCAGCCCCAAGGAGTATAGCCCATCAAATCCACACCATCCTTGACAGCCTCTTTCATTTCCCGGATATGCTCTCTTAAATAATCAATACGGTAGCTGTCATGAATGCTTCCGTCCTCCTCCAGCTTATCGTAGGCCCCAAGTCCATTTTCCACCACCATAAGCGGAATCTGGTAACGTCCGTAAAGCTCATTTAAGGTATAGCGGAGTCCCTTCGGGTCAATCTGCCAGCCCCAGTCGCTTGCCTTCAGATATGGATTCTTCACTCCGCCCATCAGGTTGCCACTGGAATTTGCTGCCACCTCCGGGTCTGTGGAAACACAGTTCGTCATGTAGTAGCTGAAGGTGTAGAAGTCCACGGTGCCGTTTTTGAGAATCTCGTCATCTCCGTCTTCCTTCTTAATTACAATGTTGTTCTCCTCAAAGAACCGCTCGGAATAAGACGGATAATATCCTCTCACATGAATATCAGAGGTAAACCAGTTCATCATCTGCATCTGCTTCTGTGTCTCAATCACATCATCCGGATTGCAGGTGTACGGATACATGGTAGCAAAAATACACATATTTCCCATCTTAAACTGCGGATAGTTATCATGGGCATATTTTACAGCCATGGCACTTGCCACAAACTGATGATGCAGTGCCTGGAAGCGGACCTGTGGATTATCCGGAACCTCCATTACAGAGCCGCTGTAACCCTTGATTGTTCCCAGTGACAATACAGCACCCATAGGCATGGTTCCGGAGTTAATCTCATTAAAGGTGAGCCAGTATGTCACCTTATCTTTATACCGCTCAAATATCGCCTTGCAGTAGTTCATATAATATTCAATACATTCCCTGCCTTCCCATCCGTTACACTTCTCAACCAGTGCATAAGGCATTTCATAATGGGAAATGGTAACCAGCGGCTCAATACCATACTTCCGGCACTCGTCAAACACCTTATCATAAAAGGCAAGTCCTGCCTCATTCGGCTCCTTTTCCATACCCGTTGGGAAAATTCTGGTCCATGCTATGGACATGCGGAAGCATTTAAAGCCCATCTCTGCCGCAAGGGCAATATCCTCTGCATAGTGATGGTAAAAATCTGTCGCCTCCCGGCTCGGGTACAGCGTACCCTCCTCAAACTCTCTTGTCACACGTTTTGGAGTGGTGTGGGAACCGTTGGTACACATATCTGATACGGAAGGTCCCTTGCCGTCCACATCCCATGCACCTTCATACTGGTTTGCTGCGGTGGCGCCGCCCCATAAAAAATCCTTGCGAAATGTATTCATATATTCCTGCTCCTTTCAAATTGATTAATTCTAACAGGCAATTGCGAAACTCATTTTTTGAAAGCCTGCGTTGTACAAATGTAACAAATATGTT
>UQXF01000134.1 GCA_900544905.1 uncultured Clostridium sp. | reverse complement strand
AAAAAAGGAATCTGAAAGCCTTATATTTACTGGCTTAAAGATTCCGAGAGATTATACAATTGATTGGAGGTATTTTTAAATGGATAATACAGACACTATAAATCTGCTGAAAGAATGTGATTCCGGAACAAAAATGGCGGTTTCTTCTATTGATGAGGTAATAGATAAGGTCTGCGATTCAAAACTGAAACAGCTCCTGTCAGAGAGCAGAAACCACCATGAAAAATTAGGCAACGAAATCCACACCCTGTTAATAGAGCACAACAGTGAAGAAAAGGAGCCAAGCCCTATGGCAAAGGGTATGTCCTGGCTGAAAACAAATGTAAAAATAGGTATGGATGAGAGCGATGCTTCCATTGCAGACTTGCTTACAGACGGATGTAATATGGGCATCAAATCTCTTCACAAATATATAAACCAATATACAGAAGCAGACAACACCTCCCATAAAATATGTGACCGCCTGATTGATATCGAAGAGGAATTGTGCAAAGGGCTTCAATGCTATCTGTAAATCACTAAAACCAGATATTTGTTACCGCCTCCTTCACCCGACTGCGACTTGAGGGAGGCGGAATTTTTAAGCTTTACTCTTCTTCACTCAACATCCAGATATGCTTAAGAGGGATTTCTGCCCGTATGGCAGGACTCAATTTTTCATAATTTTCAAACAACTCCCGGATAACATCATTGGAATCCCAAAGACGGATTCTGAAAAACTGCTTTGCCTCTTCTCTGGCAACACTGTCCTTAAAACCGCTCCAGGATACCAGCAATCCGTACTCCGCATTTACATTATTCATAACCCCGCCAAGCTGGTCCAATGTGGGACGGTCAACAGCCGTATCCTGTGATTTCACCTGTACACAAATCTTAGGCGAGCCAAAACCCATCTCACCGCCTGATGCCAATAAATCCTTTCCACCGTCTGCCCCAGGTTTGCTGTGATATACCGTAAATCCCTTTGCTATTAAGATTTCCTCAATTAAATCCTCCATCTTATACCCTTGGAATTTCCGGATAATATACTTTGCGATGGAATCGTAGATGGCTTCTTCCAAATTCGTCTGTGAATCGGAATCGGTATCCTCTGCATCATTGAAGGACTCCATTGTTCTGGCTGGCACCTTCCAGTCATTTTCCGACATGGCTTTAATCCGTCTTTCCGCATCATTTCTGGTAATCTTGCAGACCGTCATAAATGCGCCAAAGGAATAGAGGATGTCCTGGTCAAAATTATTTCTTGGAATATCCTTTGCAAACCAGTCTACTGTTCTGTAATGGTAATAGGGACTTCCGTTTTGTTCTGCGTAATGGTACTCCCCGGTTATCTCTCCAATATGTATCGTGCTTGTCCGCTTACTCGGCAAAACAACCCAATCCCCTATTTTCATACGGTGTGCAATCGGATATATCTGAGATGCCCAGTTCTTCAAAGTGTTTATTTTCTCCCCAGAATAAATTTCCTGTAATTTTTGTAACAACTTTTCTCTGCTCTTATATTCCTTCAAATCTATGTTTAAGTCATTCCACGTCAGATAAATTTTTCCGTCTGCTAAAAACTTTTCCTCAAATTCACCTCTTTTTCCTGCTCTAAACAACCATATTCCCATAGGTATGTCCTCCTTTGCTTATAATTTTACTCTATTCTCTAATCAATATATAACAGTTTTTTTTCAAAACCTAAACTACTGTAACCTCAGAATAAGGAACCTTCCAATAAATAGTACCCATTACACATAATACCATATTATTACAAATAAACAAAGTATACTTTTCAGTTTTTAAATTTATAATTATTTAGACTTAAAAAACATGAAATTATTTACCGATTTTAAATCAAATCACCTCCATAAGCATTTCTTCCCGCCATCATTTTATGAAACACACGCCGGAAGAAATTTAAAAAACGGAGAAAAAAGCAATTGAGCAGTTGCAATCAAAAATAAAATACTCCTCTACTCATAACCCCCACAGTCATCAATCTCCTGTGAGCATTACCAGTAAAGGAGTATTTTTATCTGCCAGAAACCATTTGATATAGTTCCTTTTATTTTATCTTAATCTTTACTTTCGCCTTCTTACCGCTTCCGTCTGTGGCTTTGGCAGTTATGGTAACGGTCTTTCCTTTTCCTGCCTTCTTAGCCGTCACTTTACCTTTTTTATTTACGGTGGCATATTTGGTATTGGAGCTTGTAAAGCTTAACGTCTTATTCACCTTCTTGCCGGTTGTCCTGATTGTAGTTTTCAAAGTCATGCTTTTTCCAGCTTTTAAGGTTTTAGAAGGGGCTTTTAATTTGATGCTCTTTACAGCATGCTTCATAATTTTAATCTTAATGGTTGCCTTTTTGCCACTTCCATCCTTTGCAATTGCTGTTATTGTTACAGTTTTCCCAACACCTGCCTTTTTCAGGGTGACTTTCCCCTTTGCATTTACCGTTGCATATTTCTTGTTACTGGTTTTCCATGTGACTGCTTTATTATCCGCATTCTTCGGAGAAACGGTAACAGTCAGTTGAACCTTCTTTCCCGCTGCCAGCTTCTTTGATGGCGCTTTGATGGTAAGCTTTGTCACCTTTACCGGCTGAGACTGTGTACCCTGTTCCGGCTTCTTATCTGGATTCGGCGTCTGTGTGCCCTGTTCCGGCTGTGTACCCGGATCTGGTGTTTCTGTGCTTTGTCCCGGCTGTGTATCCGGGTCTGGTGTTTCTGTAACCTTAGGAATCGTTTCCGTTCTCTGATATCCACATACTGTACAGGTGTAAGTCTTTACCCCTTCCTTTTCCGTTGTTGCGGGAGTAATAATAACTCCGTTCTCTATATGCTCTGCAAGCGCATCCATTTCCAGATTACATACGGAACAAACATTCCAGTGACCAGCTGCACTACTGCTGTATTTCACTTGATGGTCTCCAAGAAACTCTTCTCCACATAAATCACAATTTCCCCGTTGACTACAATTGGCATCAGCATTTATATGTGTATGCTCGCCAATGTTAACAGAAGTAACTGGATGACCTGCTATTTCTGTCGGCATTTTAAAAGATTTCTGCCCACTTCCAACAGTAATTTCATTAATAGTAACATTATCGTTTTCATCAACAGTATACTTAACCTGTGTTGCGTTTTCAGGAATTGTTGGTCCAGATGCTCCGGATTCTTTAATCTCTGTTCCACTCGGAATATATATAATCTCCAAACCCGTACAGCCCTTGAAAGTATTCTCTCCAATCTCTGTTATATTTTCCGGTATTGTTACAACAGTTAAAGCAGTACAGCCCTGGCAATATTTGTTACTAATTTTTGTAAAGCTGTCTGACAGCGGTATGGTAGTCAGGCTTGTGCAGCCTTCAAAAACACCACTCCCCGTGCTGCCACAGCTCTCTGGTAAAGTTACCGATTCCAGCGCTCTACAGCCTTTAAATGCATCCATACCAATTTCTGTCAAGCTGTCTGGCAATGTTATTGTTCTTAAAATCCTATTATTCTCAAAAGAAGAAGTCCCGATAAAATCCACATTTTCCGGTAACGTCACATTAACCAGAGAACATCCATAAAAAGCCCAGCCACCAATCATTGTTACTTTATCTGGTATCGTTATAGTCGTTAAATCAATATCGCCATAGAAACAAGATTGGGGAATTGCTGTTAGATTGTTGGAAAGTGTTACATATCGTAAATTAGTACACTCCCGAAACGCACCAAGTTTTATTGTTGTTACACTATCGGGCAGAACTACAGATTCCAGACTTCTGCAGCTTGCAAAAGCTTTTGTGGCAATACCAGTAACAGAGTATGTAACGTCCGCATTTTTAATCTCCTCTGGTATCGTGACAGTGACAGGCTCCCCTTCATACGAGCTGACCTCTGCCGTTCCTGTACTGGTATCCAAAATATAACAAACACCCTGGCTGTCTTTGTAATTCATCGTCTCAGCAAAAACAGTAACCGGTGTAACCATGACTGCAAGCATCACCACAAATAATGAAATCACCCCGAAATGTCTCTTTGCCAGCTCCATTTAACACCCTCCTTTTCCACAATACCGCATTTCCTGTTAATTGGCATAAAAATATATTTTTTATATGATATCAAATAATTACTTTAGACGCAACCATCTTTAAGTAACAATTGGATATGGTTCAAGCAACTGTGAGTGGCAGTGTTATGACATTGTATTTATATATTGGAAATTATTAAATTTAACATAATTTACCCGTAGGGATAGCCGCCAGATATATAGAAATAAATTGTAGAATCATACAATAAGGTCTGTAAGCTAAAAACCCCGCCGTTTGCGGCGGGGCTAACTTGTAATATCCTCTTTCTTCATTTATATACTAAAGATTCCCATGGTTTTCTGCAGTTCCTCAGCCATAAGCAGTAACTCCTCTGAAGAATCCTGGACAAGCTGCATCGTATCGTTCATATCCTTCACTGTCTGAATTGTATCGGAGGCTGAATTTGCATTCTGCTCCGAAACATGAGACAAATCATCAATTGCATTAGAAATAGACTCTCCTGAAGAATTCAAAATGGTAATCTTCTGCTTGATGTTCTCCATATTCTGTAAGGACTTTTCTACACCGTCAGATACTGCCTGATATGTCTCCCGCGTAAGGTTCAGCTTTTGTTGCTGAATATCCATATTCACCCGGACCTCTTCCATTACCGCAACTGCCCTTTCAGAAATTTCCAGAATCTTCTCGATTACACGTTCAATATCCCGGCTGGAATTGTTGGACTGTATTGCCAGCTTACTAATCTGGTCTGCCACCACTGAAAAGCCTCTACCGGCTTCACCAGCTCTCGCCGCTTCAATATTTGCATTTAAGGCAAGTAAATCCGTTTCATCTGCAATGGACTGAATTAATTCCACAGCGGAGCGGATATCATTGATTGCATCACTCATCAAGGAAATCTGCTCTGTTGCCTTTGAGACAGAAACCTTTGTATGGTCACTGGATATGGAAAGCTCCCGGATAATCGCCTCAGATTCCTTCTCTTTTTGGGACATTTCCGCAGCATTTTCTGCCATGGTATCTACTTCACCAATAATGTGTTCAATTTGATTATTAATCATAACCACGCTGCTGCGGGCATCTGCTGTACTATCTGCCTGGCTTCTTGCGCCATCTGAAATTTTCTCGACTGCCAGCTGTACATCACCCGCTGCCAGGGTTGTATTCTGTGCCATATCTGAAAGCTCTCCGGCAGACACCCTTAAATTATCACTGGATGCCTTGATACCACTTACCATATCATGAAAGCTGTCCTGCAGCTTAACACCACTCCGGTAGACATCTCCCAGCTCATCATTTGACTTTAAGCTCTTGGCATCCGGCTGGTGGTCCAGCTTGCCCTCTATAATCCGGTCAAGGAACACCTTGATTTTCTGCATTTTGCCCACGGTTCCCCTCGACATGAGAATCACCAGTACACAAACTATTAATACAACAATTACAGAAAACATAATCAACTGGGTCGTTTGGTTCCGGATAGTCTCTTTTACGCTGCTTCCCTCTTTTGCCACCTCGATTGCACCAAACACCGTTCCGTCTGAGTTAATCAATGGCTCATAATACACATAACATATATTTTGTCCGACCTCAAAATCTCGAAGAAAAACATTTTCACCTTTTTCAATCCTTGCATATACATCTTTGTCTGTGGAGGTGCCATTCGCCCTTGCCCCGGTTGCTCCCTTGACAGTGGTCAGAAGGCTGTCTCTTATACACATCTCCGAGCCCACGAGACTCGACGTCATCTCG
>UQXF01000133.1 GCA_900544905.1 uncultured Clostridium sp. | reverse complement strand
GATCGTCGGCAGCGTCAGATGTGTATAAGAGACAGGTTTTTATGTTCGCACTTTTCAAGTGTAGGAAGTCTGATAAAGGAAGAAATTGAAAATAAAAAAGTCGCATTTATTCCAACAGCTTCGCTGCGTGAAGGCTACACCGGTTATGTCGGCTCGGCTCGAAAATTATTCAAAAAGTTGGGAGCAATCGTAACTGAAATTGATATTTCAACGGAGGCTTATTCAACGATACAGTCTGTTTTTGAAGATTCAGATGTGATATATTTTACCGGCGGAAATTCTTTTTTTCTTATGGACTGGCTCCGTAAAACGGGAACTGATGGGCTGCTGAAAAAGGAATTGGCAAATGGAAAATTGATGATCGGCGAGTCGGCAGGCGCAATTATATGCGCTCCAAGCATCCAATATATCGAGCAAATGGATGAAAAGCCGGAGGACTACTCACAAGAAGATGATGCAGGGCTTGATTTGATTGATTTCTATGTTCTTCCGCATTATCTTACAGCACCATTTAAGAAAGTTACCGAGAAAATAATGACTGAGTTTTCGGATTTGAATCTATGCCCAATTAACAACCGTCAGGGAATTGTAATTGATGGTGAAGGTTCAAAGGTTATTTGTAAAGACTAATTTGAAAATTCAAGTTTGTCGGACTTACTCTACAATAATCAAAGACCGCTTACATCGTGTAGGCGGTCTCTTTTCTTATTCAGAAATATTTGATTTTGAGCTTTCTTTTCTTGGCTGACATTACCTTGCAGAGAACATTGTCAACCCCGTCGGTATATCTGCCTTGTGCTATCAGGCTGTTCTTTAAACGGATAAGTGATTGTATTACTCTGCCATATTCGTCATCATTAAGATAGATGAAGCACTTGAATTGATGGGCAGGTAGACTATATGTATGGAGAAGCACTTTATAAGCCTGAAATGAAAGAAGGAAATCCTATAAGGTTATATAGTTTGGATGAAATCACGGAGATATTCTGTAAATTAGGACTTCGTATTTGTAACAGCTTTGCTGATTTCAGTGGAAAGCCGAGTTCTGATAATGATATTCAATTGATGGTTTATTCCATACGGGAATAAATCTTCATCAAATCTTTATTTTTTTCTGTTAGGTTATATTTCAGTAAGAAATGAAATATGGAAGGAAGGATAGTAAAGATGGAAATGATGTTGCAGACACAAAATTTGTGTAAATATTTTAGAAAGCAGAAAGCGGTAAATAATGTTTCACTTAATATCGAAAAGGGACAGATTTATGGACTGCTTGGACCGAATGGCGCTGGTAAATCTACCACATTGAAAATGCTGACCGGTATGATGAAACCAACTGCAGGAAAGATTTACTTTGATGGAAAACTTTTGGATAGGAAAGATTTATCAAAAATAGGAGCGTTAATTGAAAATCCGCCTATTTATGAAAATCTTTCCGCCAGAGAGAATTTGAAGGTAAGACAATTATTGCTTGGTACAGATGAAAACAGAATTGATGAGGTCTTGCAGATTGTATCACTTACAAACACCGGAAAGAAGAAAGCAGGACAGTTTTCTTTGGGGATGAAGCAAAGACTAGGCATTGCAATGGCATTGCTTGGAGAACCGGAACTTTTGATATTGGATGAACCTACGAATGGATTAGATCCAATAGGCATCGAGGAATTACGAGAGCTGATCCGGTCTTTTCCGGAACAGGGAATCACTGTAATTCTCTCCAGTCATATTCTCTCAGAGGTACAGTTACTTGCAGATAAAGTCGGGATTATTTCAGGTGGAATCTTAGGATACGAAGGAGCATTAAAGCAGGGAGATAATCTTGAAGATTTGTTTATGAATGTGGTAAGAAAAAACCAGAAAGCAGGTGAAATCCATGGTTAATATTATAAAAGCAGAACATCAAAAAGCCAAAAGAACCATGCGAAAAAAGTTTATCTGGGGATTTCCTCTTCTTACATTTGTCATGGCATTTATATTTACTCTTGGGATGACAAATGCTTATGCAGAAAGTGTTTGGAACTGGTGGTATACACTTTTGCTGCCGGGGATGATTGCTCTATTTTGTTATCTTTCTGTGGCGCAGGAGAAAAAGATAAAATACTATCATTTAATGACTATTCCCACAGACAGAAGAAAATTGTTGCTGGGGAAAATTATTTATATTGGGTACATGATTTTGTTTTCTAATGTGATTGTGTTTGCAGGAGCAACGCTTGGAGGCTTTCTTCTAACGACACATGTTCCAGTTGGAGGAGCGTTGATTGCAGTATTGTTTCTGACGGTTTCTGAGTTATGGGAGATTCCGGTAGCTTTATTTTTAAGTGAACGATTTGGAATGATTGTAAACCTGTTCGTCTGCCTATTTATTACCGTCAGCGGTGTGGTAATATCACAAACCAGAATCTGGTATGTACTTGTTTCTGCAATCCCTATGCGAATGATGTGCCCGTTGCTTCATGTTTTACCAAATGGACTTGCCGCAGAAGCAGGGAATCCTCTTTTGGATACGGGAGTCATTGTTCCGGGAATGTGTCTCTCAATCATCTGGTTTGTTTTTGTAACGGTTCTGTTTTTGAAATGGTTTGAGAGAAGAGAGGTGAAATAAGATGATTGGAAGATCTCTTAATGCAGACTTGCGAAAGATGAAAGGAACATCTGTGATTCTGGCACACTTACTGATTCCGATTATAACCAGCGTTATATTTTTAATATATTACTTTTTTTCACCATGGAATGAAAATATGAAAGTGATTGCATTTTATCAGGCAATAGGAGCAGGACTTCCGGTACTTATTGGAATTTTTACAGCAAGTGTGATGGAACAGGAACAAAATGCAGGTGATTTTCAAAATCTGTTGTCTTTACCGGATAAACCTGCAGCATTTTTATCGAAACTGTTGATGCTACTGGTTTTGTGTCTGTGCTCTATCCTATTGACAGCAATCATATTCGGAATTGGATTTGGAAGAATCGCATCAAGCGATATCGAAATCATGAAAGGATGTATATTTGCAGCATTGCTGCTGTGGGGAAGCAGTGTTCCACTTTATCTGTGGCAGCTGATTCTGGCTTTTCAGTTTGGAAAAGGGGTATCCATTGGAGCAGGGATTATATCAGGACTAATTAGTGCATTGATGCTTACCGGACTTGGAGATTATGTGTGGAAATATGTATTTGTCTGCTGGACGGGTAGAGTACCATATACTTATCTGCAATCTGTATTGGGAGAAACTAGTGTAGGTGAATGGTTGTCATTCATACCAGGTTGCTTAATATTTACAGGGATTAGTATGGTATACTATTTTTGGTGGGTAAACCACTGGGAAGGAAACAGAATATCGGAATAGAATCGAGGGAAACTATGGCAAAAATACTGGCAGTTGATGATGAACCGGCAATTTTGGAAATGATAGAAAGCATTTTGAATAAGGATGGACATCTGGTTACCAAAGTAAGTAATCCACTAAAAATTAATATGGAAGAATTACATCGTTATGACCTGATTTTACTGGACATTATGATGCCTGGAATTGATGGCTTCGAATTATGCAAAAGAATCAGGGCACTTGTGGATTGTCCGATTTTGTTTCTTACGGCAAAAACGGAGGAAAACAGTCTGGTAAACGGACTTTCTTTAGGAGCAGATGATTATATTTCAAAGCCATTTGGAGTGATGGAACTTCGGGCAAGGATCAATGCACATCTTAGAAGAGAGCACAGGGAACATTCTGTCCGGATGGTTTTGGGGAGGGTCTGTATTCAAATATCTCAAAAGAAACTATTGGTTGATGATAAGGAACTTCCTCTTACGAAAGCGGAGTACGAAATTTGTGAATTCCTGGCTAAAAACAGAGGACAGGTTTTCTCGAAGGAACAGATATTGGAAGCGGTCTTTGGCTTTGACAATGAGAGTAATGACAGTACTATAATCACGCATATCAAAAATATAAGAGCAAAATTTGCGGATTATGATTATACACCGATAAAAACAGTCTGGGGGATTGGATATAA
Source organism: uncultured Clostridium sp. (assembly GCA_900544905.1). GTDB lineage: Bacteria > Bacillota > Clostridia > Lachnospirales > Lachnospiraceae > CAG-590. The sequence continues at coordinate 1,839 of UQXF01000133.1, read as the reverse complement.
ATGGGAAGAGTAAAGAGAAGCAATGCACTCAGCAGGATTTTTATGAGATATGTACTGGTCATGCTTGGATCATTAGTAGGTTTGGTGATTGTTGCTTGGCTGCTGCTGTACCTTTTGATTAGTGTGGGCTGTATTTATCCGGCAAATTATGCAGAGCAAAAGATTAATGAAGCATATGATACGATTCTACGTGCAGATAAAGTGACTGCTGAGATGATTCCCGCACTTTGTGATTATGTAATCTTTTCAGAGAATGGAGAGAAAATAGGTGGAGATCTGTCAGAACAATACGAACAGATAGCATGGAATGTTGCAAAGTACGGAAACGCATCCGGGAAATATTTTTATAAAGTAATTGTAAGGGAAAATGAATATGTTGTATTGCAATATCGCCTGACACCTCAATATCATTCAGCTTTTTTGAGGGAGCATTTTATAGGACCACAGAATGTGATGATTATTATGTCTGTGATTGGAGCGGTAGCGATTATCATCATTCCGTCCATACGTTTTGGAAAAAGAATCAAAAAGCAGATGCAGCCTGTATTAGACGCAATCGGACAAATAAAGGATCAAAATCTGGAATATGAGACATCCTGTTCCGGTATCAAAGAGTTTGATGACTGTTTATCGGCAATCGATGATATGCGAGATGCATTGCGAGAATCTTTAGAAAAGCAGTGGAAAACAGAGCAGGAAAAGAAACAACAGATGTCTGCTTTGGCGCATGATATTAAAACACCTCTTACGATTGTACGGGGAAATGCAGAACTACTTTCAGAGACTGAACTGACCACAGAACAGAAGAATAATATCACTTATGTTTTGAACGGCACAACACAGATACAAAGTTATGTAAAACAGTTGATAGATGTCACAAAATCATGGAATTGCAGTGATGTTACCTATACAACGGTGAGGTTAGAAGATTTTTTCGCAGATATAAAGGAACAGGCACTCGGACTGGTAGAAATCTATCACCAGAAGATAGATTGGAAGGCGGAACAAAGTGATAAAAAGGTAACGATTGCTTATGATCCAATGTTCCGAGCCGTAATGAATGTGATTCAGAATGCAGTGGAGCATACAAAAGAAAATGGAATCATTTATATTGACGCAAAGGAGCAGGATGGCCGGCTGACATTCATTGTGGAGGATAGCGGATCAGGATTTACAAAAGAAGCATTATTGCATGGCACAGAGCAGTTTTTTATGGATGACACAAGTAGAAATGGCGAAGCCCATTATGGGATGGGACTATTTTTTGCAAAAACTGTGGCTGAAAAATATGGTGGAGGTATTAAACTTTCAAATTCTGAAAATACAGGTGGGGCGAGGGTAGAAATATTTTTCCTGAGTAGTCAAGAAACAAGCTAAATAGACCGCAATTAAGCTATGTAAAAGAAATTTTACATGCTTTTATCTAATATGTAAAAGCCTTTTGATAGACATTACTACTACGTTTGCTGTAATCTCATGGAAGAAGGAGGCATACAGAATTATGATAGCTGATAAAATTAAAAATGCTCGTACTATTCTTTATTACATAACTATCATTATAGTTGTTCTCAAGTGTGGAGAAGCGTGAAAAGCAGATGAAGATGGATTCAGCGGTGGATGATATACGCAGAAGATTTGGATTTTACAGTATCCAGAGAGGGCTCATGTACCGGGACAGGATTCTGTCGGCAGTCAATGCAAAAGAAGAACACACAGTACAGTTGTTACGGACACACTGATCACGGGAAAGAAACGGGTGCGGATTTATTATTAAGTGCTTTTGAGATATTGCTGTCTCTTATACACATCTCCGAGCCCACGAGACTCGACGTCATCTCG
>UQXF01000132.1 GCA_900544905.1 uncultured Clostridium sp. | reverse complement strand
GAGATCTCCACGCGTAAGATCGTCGGCAGCGTCAGATGTGTATAAGAGACAGGTAAAAAGACAGATAGACAGGAGGAAGATAACATGTACAGTGAGAAAGTAATGGACCATTTTACCAATCCCAGAAATGTGGGAGAAATTGAAAATGCCAGCGGTGTGGGAACTGTGGGCAATGCAAAATGCGGAGATATCATGCGCATTTACTTTGATATTGATGAAAACCAGGTTATCCGGGATGTGAAATTTAAGACTTTTGGATGCGGTGCGGCAGTGGCAACAAGCTCCATGGCAACAGAGCTTGTAAAGGGCAAGACCATTTATGAGGCGCTGGAGGTTACAAACAAGGCGGTTATGGAAGCCCTTGACGGACTTCCTCCGGTTAAGGTACACTGTTCTTTACTGGCAGAAGAGGCGATTCACGCTGCGTTGTGGGATTATTGTGAGAAAAACGGAATTACCATTGACGGGCTGTCAAAGCCGAAAAATGATATCAGTGAAGGGGAAGAAGAGGAAGAGTACTAAGGCTTCCCCGTAGCCGCATGTGGCGGGATAATTTCTGTCAGGAACAAAACAGCTTCGGTTTGGAGGATACAGCATGAAGAAGAAGGTTGCGGTTGGCATGTCGGGAGGGGTGGATTCCTCTGTGGCGGCTTATCTGTTAAAAGAACAGGGATTTGATGTAATTGGTGTTACCATGCAGATATGGCAGGATGAAGAGCCTCTTGCCATGGCGGAAAACGGCGGCTGCTGCGGGCTGTCTGCGGTTGATGACGCCAGGCGTGTGGCTGACCGGCTGGATATTCCCTATTATGTACTGAATTTTAAGCGGGAATTTAAGGACAAGGTGATTGATTATTTTATAGATGAATACATTCATGCAAGAACTCCGAATCCCTGCATCGCATGTAACCGTTATGTAAAATGGGAGGCACTTTTAAACAGGGCAGTGGAGCTTGGCTGTGATTATATTGCCACCGGTCACTATGCAAGGGTATGCCGGCTGGATAACGGAAGATATGCCCTTCAGAAGTCTGCGGCGGTGCGGAAGGACCAGACCTATGCTTTGTACAATCTGACCCAGGAGCAGCTCTCAAGAACACTGATGCCGGTTGGGGAATATGATAAGGAGCAGATTCGTAAGATGGCGGAGAAAATTGGATTGTCGGTTGCCGGCAAGCCGGACAGCCAGGAAATCTGTTTTATTCCCGATAACGATTACGCCTCTTATATTGAGAAAGAGATGGGACAGACCTTTTTGGAGGGCAATTTTGTGGATGCCGGCGGAAAGGTGCTGGGAAAGCATAAAGGAATCATTCATTATACCGTTGGACAGCGCAAGGGGCTTGGGCTGTCGCTTGGGGCACCTGCTTTTGTGACGGAGCTTCGCCCGGAAACCAACGAGGTAGTGATTGGCACCAATGAAGATACCTTTCATGACAGACTGCTGGCAGACCGGGTAAACTGGATGTCCATACCGGAGTTACAGGGGGAGCGGAGGGTGACGGCAAAAATCCGTTATTCCCATCAGGGAGCGCCCTGTATTATCCGCATGACGGGAGAGGATGAGGTGGAATGCCGGTTTGACGAACCGGTCCGCGCCATTACTCCGGGACAGGCTGTGGTGTTTTATGACGGAGATATTGTGGTGGGAGGGGGAACCATCAGAAGTTTTTCGTGAATGGAAAAATAGTTTGAATTTCTGGAGATATATTGTATAATAATATTTTGACAGAAATGGAAAAATTTCCTGCTGTCAGAAATATATTATATGATAGCCAGGATGAAAATGGAGGATGTATTATGGGGAAAAGTAGTATATGGAAACATTATGTCAGCAGTATTATGTTGATGGGTATATTTTTTGCAGTGCTTCTGGCTTTGCCGGTACATGCACAGGGACTGGAGAATGCAAAGCGGTTTACAGCCGATAACCAGTTTGTTGTAAAGGATGGAATCATTACCGGTTATACCGGTTCGGATAAAGAGGTGGTCATTCCGGCAAAGATTGGCTCTGTGTCAGTTCGTGGACTGGCGGGAACCTTTTTCAATAATACAACAGTGGAAAGGGTGATTCTGCCGGATACTATAACCACAATCGGGGATGACACCTTTAACGGCTGCAGCCGTCTGAATTCCGTGTTTGTATATGACCCGGCATGCGAGAAGGATGCAGCGGCGCTGGTTGCCGATAATCCGTATTATTTTGACGGAAGCAAATATATTGTAACAGCGGATAATATGAAGGCATATGAGATTATCAGTAATGGAAATGGCGTTGTTATTCCTTCCGGACTGGTTTCGCTGGGGCAGAGGGTGTTTAATTCCTGTGTCTTTGGCAATTTTTATGTGATGGATGGAAACAACAGCTTTAAGGTGTGGAATGACCCGGCAAATCCGGCATCGGATGACGGCAAGATTGGTCCCTGCCTTATTTCTGCAGACAGCCGGTATTTATATCGTTTTGCGCCGGGATATCATCAGGCAGGCGGCAGTACCTATCTGCTGCCACCGGTAACGGTAATCTGTGACTATGCACTGGAATCCGTTTCCAAGAACGGTGGATTTGAAATTCCGAATACGGTTGTGACAATCGGTAATTATGCATTTTATAAGGCGGGAAATACAACCTATGTGAATTTCCAGAATGTATCAAAGGTTACTACAATCGGCAGCTTTGCCTTTGCGTATATCAATAATTTAGGAAACGGCGGAACCTTTACCCTTCCTGCCAGCGTAACGAAGGTTGGGGAATACTGCTTTGCATACTGCCAGAATATCCAGATTGATATTTCCAAAAGCAGTATTGTTTCTGTTCCGGCATTTATATTCAAGGACAGTAACAATCTGCATTCTATTACCCTTCCGGCAACTGTGAAGACGATAGAGGCATATGCCTTTTATGAATGCGATAATTTTAATAACATATACTTTTTAGGAGATAGTCTTGAAAAGATTGGAACAGCTGCCTTTAAGGGCTGTAACAATCTTCATGAAATTAAAATTCCGGAGGGTGTGACGGCGATTGAAAATGATACCTTTTCCGGCTGTCAGAATCTGAATGTGATTGAGCTTCCGGATTCGCTGACCACCATAGGGGATAATGCGTTTGAGGACTGCCAGAATATCCACAAGATGGTGATTCCTGAAAATGTAACCTACATATCCAATACTACCTTTAACGGAGTGGAGCCTGAAAAATTAACGGGAGTGGATACAACAAAGAACACCTATGCCCAGACCAGGATAAAGAAGCCTCTTCCAAAAAAGGGAACTTCTGTGAAGGTCGGCAAGCTGGTGTATAAGGTTACTAAATCCGATGCAACAAAGGGAACGGTGACAGTGGTGAAGGCGAAGGATAAGAAGCAGAAGAGCATATCCATTCCTGCAACTGTGAATATTAACGGATATAATTTTAAGGTGACCTCCATTGCAAACAAAGCCTTTAAGAAAAATAAGAAGTTAACCAGTATTATTATTGGAAAAAATGTGAAGACTATTGGAAAGGAAGCATTCTACGGCTGTACAAAATTGAAAAAAATTACTGTGAAATCAAAGGTTGTCAGCAAGGTTAACAAAAATGCCTTTAAGAACATTCACAAAAAGGCAAAAATTAAGCTTCCGAAGATGAGCAGTAAGAAGTATAAGAAGTACAAAAAGAAGTTTGCCAAAAAAGGGCAGGCTAAAACGGTTAAGATTACAAAATAACAGGTATATTATTAATACATAATAAAGGGTGGCATATATGTATACAGAAAATATTTTAGATTTAATTGGCAACACTCCGCTAATCAGTTTAAAGCAGACTACAGGACTCAATATTTTTGCAAAGGCAGAATTTTTGAATCCGGGTGGTTCCATTAAGGACAGAATTGCAAAAAATATGATTGAGGTAGCGGAAAAAGAGGGGAAGCTGAGACCGGGCATGACCATTATTGAGCCTACCTCGGGGAATACCGGAATCGGGCTTGCACTGTGCGGCATCCGGAAGGGATACCCGGTTATCATTGTTATGCCTGAGAACATGAGCGAAGAGCGGAAGAAAATTATAAGGGCGCTGGGAGCAGAGCTTATTCTGACGCCGCCGGAATTATCCATTGGAGGAAGTGTGGAGAAAGCCACGGAAATCTATAATAGCAGTGACAAATATTTTATGCCGCAGCAGTTTGAAAATCCGGCAAATCCGGATATTCATTACCGGACAACAGGTCCGGAAATATGGGAACAAATAGGCGGCAAGGTGGACATTTATGTATCGGGAATCGGCAGCGGCGGTACCCTGCAAGGAGTTGGAAAATACCTGCGGGAACAAAATCCCGGATGCAAAATTGTAGCAGTGGAGCCGAAAAATGTTTCTGCTTTACTGGGAGATGAACCGGGACTTCACCAGATTCAGGGAATTGGTGACGGATTTGTACCGGATGTGTTAGATGTAGATATGATAGATGATATCATAGAGGTAACAGATGAGGATGCAATCGGAACCGCAAGAGAACTGGCGAAGGTGCAGGGACTGCTCTGTGGAACCAGTTCAGGAGCCAATGTGTGGGCAGCGAAGCAGATGGCTGCCAAGTATGGAAAAGACAAGGTGATAGCGACTATTCTGGCAGACAGGGTTGAGCGCTATTTCAGCACAAGCTTAATTTGATAGTGCAGCATAATAAGAATTGCGAAATGCAGTATTGTGTTTTGCAATTCTTTATGAATTTATATAAGTGGAGGCATGGATATGACAAAAATTGATATTATTTCCGGTTTCCTGGGAGCCGGAAAAACAACATTGATTAAAAAGCTGATTGCAGAGGGCTTTCAGGGCGAAAAGCTTGTTTTAATTGAAAACGAGTTTGGCGAAATCGGTATTGATGGAGGCTTTCTTAAGGATGCGGGAGTTCAGATTAATGAAATGAATTCCGGCTGTATCTGCTGTTCGTTAGTGGGTGATTTCGGTAAGGCGTTAAAGCAGGTGCTGGATGATTATTCTCCGGACCGTATTATCATTGAGCCATCTGGGGTTGGTAAATTATCTGACGTTATGAAGGCAGTTGCGGACATGCATGAAAGCGAAATTGTAATTAATTCTGCTTCAGCCGTGGTGGATGCCCAGAAGTGTAAAATGTATATGAAAAATTTCGGAGAGTTCTTCAATAACCAGATTGAAAGTGCCGGAACCATTATTTTAAGCAGAAGCCAGAAGCTGTCAGAGGATAAGCTGGAGGATGTGGTAGCGAGACTTAAGGAGCATAATGACAAGGCAACCATTATTACCACCCCATGGGATGATATTGACGGAAGCCGGATTGTGGCTGCCATGGAAAAGGAAAAATCCCTTGTGGAGGAACTGCTGGAAGAGGCTAGGGTATGTCCGACCTGTGGACACGTACATGAGGACGGAGAGGAGCACCATCATCATGACCATGAGCATGAGGAGCATGAACACGAGCATGAGCATCATCATGACCACGACGAACATGGTCATCACCATGGAGAGGAATGCTGTCATCATGAGCATCATCATGACGGGGAGTGTGGCTGTGGACATGACCATCACCACCACCATGCGGATGAGGTGTTTACAAGCTGGGGTGTGGAGACACCGCATAAGTATTCCGCAGAGGAAATGGAACAGATTCTCAAAAAGCTTGCAGATTCCGAGCATCCGGATTATGGTATTATTTTGCGTGCCAAGGGTATGGTTCCCAATGTGGAGGGCGGCTGGATTTACTTTGATTTGACTCCGGAGGAGTACGAGATAAGAGAGGGGCAGCCGGATGTAACCGGTAAGCTCTGTGTGATTGGAAGTGAATTAAAGGAAGCAAAGATTGCAGAATTATTCCATGTATAGTTGATTGCAAAACTCTGATTTTGAAACCGCACGTTGTGTAAAATAAACAATTCACCACAGGGCACGTTTGCAC
>UQXF01000131.1 GCA_900544905.1 uncultured Clostridium sp. | reverse complement strand
CCGAGATCTACCCGCGTAAGATCGTCGGCAGCGTCAGATGTGTATAAGAGACAGAAATGCTCCTGGTCGTGGTTGTTCAGATAGTAATTGCCCAGTAAAACATAAGTGCCGGAAATATCGGTTCCGATTGAGAGGCAGTATTCTAAAATCCGGACAGCCGCTTCCGGATATTCTTCATATATGCATTCCGCAAACAGATGGAGTGTACGGATGTACCGGCAATAATTCTGGTCGCAGACAGTAAGCTGCTCCAAATTTGCCGGACCATATTGCTCCTTGAGTTCCGTGTTTGTCACACCAAGCAGATTCAGCATGGGTTTTTTGGATAGTGACAAAATTTCTTTCTGATATTCGATAATCTTTGATTGCATTTTTTCGTCATTTAGGGTAATATCAAGAGGTAAAGTATCAAGGGGTACTTTAATGTAGTCAAGATTGGAAATATCTTTCTTTCTTGTACCATTTGCATCACTTTCCCGGTTTAGAAAGGACTGGATATTGTGTTTTTCCGTTTTCCGGCTCTTGCGGAGATTGTGGTGCAGTACCCAGAATAGTATTAAGATGGATGGCAATAATAGTGGTTTCATAGTAAATCCTTTCAGAAAAGAGGTGTAAGGTATGTTCAATTTCAGCAGTAAAAAAACCCAGAGAATTATATCTTCTGTTGTGGCAATCCTTTTGGTAGTAGTTATGGTAATCAGCTGTATTGTTACGTCAGCAGGAAGCTTTTAGCTGCCATAGCTTAGCAAAACGGTATGGAAAAGGGAATATTTTGGTATGACAGGAGCGCTGCTTTACGAAGCAGTACGCTCCTTTTTTTGTTGCCAGGCATATGAGAAAATGGTCCGGTGAACCTTTTCTGAGCGTAAAAGCCTTATTATCGGTAAATATACTAAAACATCAGGGAAAAGTCAAATAATATATAATGCATGAAGGTTGAAGATATATTTATTTTGTGATACTATTTATATGAATCTGCCTTTTTGTTACAAAAAACAGGAAGAAGGCGGTTGTCATTTTGCTAAATAAAACGGGAGAAAAAGTAATTTCTTAGTAAATTATGACAGTATTCTTTTTAAAGCTTGAAAAGCTGTTTGATTATGTTAAAATGGTCTACGTATAGATATGTAGAACTGCGATAATGATAAATATATAGATTAAGGACTGATTATTATGAAAAAGAAAAGCATGTTAAAAGGATTTGCGTTATTTGTACTGGCAGGTGTGATTACCGTATCGGCATATCACGTGGCAGCTGCCAAGGAGGACAAGCAGACCATATATGCGGGGGTATACTTAGATAGTGTTTACGTGGGCGGACTGACCAAGGAAGAAGCCATGGAGGAATACGATAAGTATATTGATGGAATTGAGGATTTAAGCCTGACTCTCACTACATCCGTAGGCTCCTATTCCACATCCTTAAAGGACATTGGTGTTTCCGTTTCGGTGGAGGATGCCGTGGATACAGCTTTTAATTATGGACGTCAGGGTAATATTCTTACCAGATATAAGGAAATCAAGGCATTAGAGGAAGAGAATGTTGTACTGGTTCCGGAAAAGCAGTTTGATGAAGAGAAGCTGAAAGAAAAGCTTGAAAATGAAACCGGGGATATTGTAACAGAGCCAAAGAATGCTACAATTGAACGGCAGAATGGTGAATTTATTGTATATGATGGTGAGGTTGGAACAACCATTAAGGTGGATGAGACGGTACAGGCAGTAAAGGATGTTTTTGCCGAAGCATGGGAGCAGAAGGATATTAAGCTCTCCGCAGTGGTGGAGGAGGAACAGCCACAGTATACAGCGGAGGATTTCTATAACATAGATGATGTGATGGGACAGTCTGTAACAAATTATAATTCGGGAAATACCGCCCGAAGCCAGAATCTTGCTACCGGTGCCAGCAAAGTAAGCGGAACCGTGTTAATGCCGGGCGAGCAGTTTTCCATGTACAATACTGTCTCACCGTTTACGGAAGAGAATGGATATGCCAATGCGGGACAGTATGTGAATAACGGAAGTGGTCTGGAATTAGTAGATGGTCTTGGCGGAGGTATTTGCCAGGTTTCCACAACACTTTATAATGCGGTTTTGAAGGCGGAATTACAGGTGGATGAGCGCTATCCGCATTCCCTTACCATCAGCTATGCGGATAAGGGAAGAGACGCTGCCATTGCAGGCGATTATATGGATTTCAAATTTACCAACAATACGGAGTATCCGATTTATATTGAAGGCTATGCAGGCGGAGGCTCCATTTCCTTTGCAATATATGGACACGACACAAGACCTTCCAATCGGACAATCGATTTTGAGAGCAGGGTGATTAATACGATTGAACCGGGTGACCCGGAAGAAATAGAGGATGATACCCTGGAGGAAGGCAAAGAGGTAGTGGAGCAGGAAGCATATACAGGATATTATGTGGAGCTCTGGAAGAACATATATATTGATGGTGTACTGACAGATTCTGTAAAAGTAAATGGCAGCAGCTATACTGCACAGCCGGCGAAGATTCGGGTAGGTACGAAAAAGGTTGAGAAAAAGTCAGATAAAAAGAAAGACACAAGCAGTAAGACTACAGAGAAACCGGATGATTCCGGTAACAGTGACACACCGGCAGACCCTCCGGCTACGACAGAAGCACCGGCAACTACAGAGGCACCGGCAGGTTCGGGAAAAGGAGAAGATGAATGAGAACTGGTAAATTGCCAGAGCATACATTCAAACGTTCCGTAATTAATCCAATTCGATATCGCAGAAAGGATACAGTTCTTCGTGCGGCAGTTGGACATGATGGGGCAGTGTTTGGCGATATGGTAACATCCATGGCCACCACTGCCTTTTGTTATACGGGAAATGAATTATATGCTTTTGATAACGCAGTCAATAACATAATAGCGGCAGGAGGAAGTCCTTATGGGGCTTCTGTTGCCATACTTCTGCCGGAGCACAGTGAGGAGGCGGTTCTCAGGAAGATTACCGGCAATCTCTGTGGGAAAGCGGAGGAATACCAGATTGAAATCTTTGCAGGACACACGGAGCTGGTGCCCTCTGTTGTGAAGCCGACAATTACGGTTACCGCTTATGGCAGAAAGCTTTGGGAGAACCGCTATGAAATGGTAAAAACGGGCATGGATGTTGTCATGACAAAATGGACAGGCATTTACGGTGGAGCGGTTCTTGCCACCTTGAAGCAGGAGGAGTTAACCACCAGATATCCTGCAAGCTATATCCGGACAGCTGCCGGATATATGAAGTATACATCTTTAATGCCGGAGCTTGCGGCGATAGAGGCTGCAGTCGCGGAGAATCCCGGGTGCATTTTTGCCGCCCATGATGTATCGAATGGAGGGGTGTTTGGTGCATTGTGGCAGCTGTTATCCGCCTGCAATTGTGGCGGAAGATTTGCGCTGGAAGCCATACCTGTGAAGCAGGAGATTATTGAAGTATGTGAATATTTTGATATCAATCCCTATATGATGAATGGACAGGGAAGCCTGCTTTTTGTGACAGATAATGGAGAGTCGTTAGTAAATACCATGAGGGCTGCCGGTGTAGAGGCGAATGTAATCGGGAAGACCACAAAGGAAAAAGACCGGATAATTGAAATTGAGGAGGAAGAGCGTTTTTTGGTGCCGCCAAAGGGTGATGCACTGAATGCTGTTTTTTATGGACAGCCGCTTCCGGTATAAATATTTGAGGCAGCATTTATGGGTGTCTGCCAAAGAACAGGAAAGGACAATGGATATGCAGAATATGAGAACAAAGATATTAAAATTGCTGGAAAACAATTCAAAAATGGACACAAAGGATATGGCAACTATGCTGGGAATAGACGAGGCGGTTGTGATAAATACAATCCAGGATATGGAACAGGAACAGATTATTTGTGGCTACAATACGGTGATAAACTGGGATAAGACGGATGATGAAAGAGTAACGGCTTTGATTGAGGTAAAGGTAGCCCCTCAGCGTGGAGAGGGCTTTGACCGGGTTGCAGAGCGGATTTACAATTATGAGGAGGTGACCTCCCTTTACCTTATGTCCGGGGGATTTGACATGACGGTATTTATTGAGGGTAAGACCATGAAGGAGGTTGCCCAGTTTGTTGCGCGCAAATTGGCACCGATGGAGGGCGTTCTCAGCACCTCCACACATTTTGTGCTAAAAAAATACAAGGAGACCGGAACAAAGCTTGAACAGCGGAGGAAGGATGAAAGGCTGGTGGTGACGGCATGAGAAATCCATTATCCGATAAGGTAATTAAAATGAAACCTTCAGGCATCCGTAAATTTTTTGATATTGTGAGTGAGATGCCGGATGCTATTTCGCTGGGTGTTGGCGAGCCGGATTTTGATACGCCGTGGAATGTAAGAGAAGAAGGCATTTACTCTCTGGAAAAGGGAAGAACCTTTTATACCTCCAATGCCGGACTGTCAGAGCTTCGCCAGGCAATTTGTGATTATACGGACAGAAGATTTCATGTTGCTTATAATCCGAAGAATGAGGTGCTTCTTACAGTGGGAGGAAGCGAGGGAATTGATGTGGCGCTCCGGGCAATGTTAAATCCGGGAGATGAGGTAATTATACCGGAGCCGTGCTTTGTATCCTATGTGCCCTGTGTGGAACTGGCGGATGGCATTCCGGTGACGATTTCCCTGAAGAATGAAAACCAGTTTCGTTTAACGGCAGAGGAGTTAGAGGCGGCTATTACCGACCGGACAAAAATAGTAATGCTGTCCTATCCCAATAACCCAACGGGGGCGGTGATGGAGCGGGAGGATTTGGAGGCTGTTGCCGAGGTTGTCATCCGGCATGACCTTTATGTTATTTCCGATGAAATCTATGCAGAGCTTACATACAATAGCGGACACGTCAGTATTGCTTCCCTTCCGGGAATGAGGGAGCGTACCGTTGTGATTAATGGATTTTCCAAGGCATTTGCAATGACCGGCTGGAGACTTGGATATGCAATGGCTCCGGCAATGCTTATGGAGCAGATGACAAAAATTCACCAGTATGCCATTATGTGTGCGCCTACCACAAGCCAGTATGCAGCCATTGCAGCGCTGCGGGATTGTGACAGGGACGTGGATAGGATGCGGGAGTCCTACGACCAGAGAAGGCGGTATCTGTTAAATGAATTTAAGGAAATGGGCTTAGCATGCTTTGAACCCTATGGAGCATTTTATATGTTTCCGTGTATTAAAGAATTTGGAATGACTTCTGAGGAATTTGCAACAAAGCTTTTGAATGCCAAAAAGGTGGCTGTGGTTCCCGGCAGTGCATTTGGAGAGTGTGGAGAGGGATTTTTGCGGATTTCTTATGCATACTCCCTGGAGGAGCTGAAGGTTGCAATCGGGCGTATAAAGGAATTTATTGAAGAGCTGCGGGGATAGACACCGTATTAGACAATTGCGAAAGGAAAAAGATATGTTGAATATTGTATTACATGAGCCGGAGATGCCGGCAAATACAGGGAATATAGGCAGAACCTGTGTGGCCACAGGCGCCAGGCTTCATTTGATTGAGCCATTGGGTTTCCGGATTAATGATAAGATGATTAAACGGGCAGGGATGGATTACTGGGATAAGCTGGATGTGACGACCTATATCAGCTACGAGGATTTTCTGGAAAAAAATCCGGGAGCAAAAATATATATGGCAACCACTAAGTCGAAACAGACCTATACGGATGTGCATTTTGAAGAGGACTGCTATATTATGTTCGGCAAGGAGAGTGCGGGTATTCCGGAAGAGATTTTACTGGATAATAAAGAGACCTGTGTAAGGATTCCGATGTTAGATGAGATACGGTCATTAAATTTATCAAATTCTGTGGCAATTGTGCTCTATGAGGCATTAAGGCAGAATGGTTTTCCGAATTTCCAGATGGAGGGGCAGCTCCACAGATATGAGTGGTAGACTATGCAGAATCGGGCAAAAAGCATAACGTATCTTG
>UQXF01000130.1 GCA_900544905.1 uncultured Clostridium sp. | reverse complement strand
GGGTGCTTTGGAGCCGTTGGTACTTAGGTGCCGTATTTTGGCACCTTACGTACCATTACGAGCGACAAGCAGCAAAAGCGTGCCCGGCGTTGATATTGTATATATTGCACAACGGTTGGTAACGAAAACAGAGTTTCGCAAATGCCTATAATATCATACTCTAATCAAACCGGATTTCCTTTAATTCTATCTCTCCCTGACCAGAATAAATTAAAAACAGCGGATGCACCCCGTCCGGAATCACAAGCTCTCCATAAAATTCCATCCAGTCTTCCGACTCTGTAAGCTTAATCACCGCAGCCCGGCTGCCATCTATGCCATCCTTTACAACCAGCTCGCCAATCCCCTCCGGATGGGAACCATTTTGCGACAGCTTACCGCTCTCCCTTACCCTCGCCGTTACACCGATTCTGCAGTTTCCATCAAATTCAAAGTATTTATACCCTATCATGGTTCCGTCTGCAATTTCACCAATAAACTGCTCCCCATCCCTGTGGGTTACATTTGGAAAATGCTCGGTATAAATCTTATTGGAACCATGAGGCATATGTCCATTGGTAATATTGCAGGCAATCACCGCAGGATAGGCTCCCTGCGCCTTTAACGGTCCATTGTTAAGCCCGCAGGAGGTAATCTCCACCTGCGCTATACTGCCATCCGGTGCAATGGTAATCCGCTCCGCACATGCCTGCCGGCTGTAATCTGATTTATGGGTTAAGCGGTGATAAAACACATACCACTGCCCATTAATCTGCTCGATACTGCCATGGGTCGTTCCGGTCATATTCAGCCGGTCCTTTTCCTGTCTTCCGTTTACACCGATGTCTCCATTGGATACGATTGTCCCTCCAAACACGAAATCCCGGTCCGGATACCTGCTTACAGCATAACACAACTCATGGTTCTGAAGGGATGAATAGATAAAGTAATACCTTTCCCCCACCTTTCTCATGGAGCTTGCCTCAAAAAAGGGATGGGCTTCAAAACTGGTTCCCCTTGTCTGATACGGGATAATATGCTTTGCAGCCTCCTTTACGGTAAGCATGTCATCCTCCACAACCACCATACAGGGACCCATAACACTGTCCGGCGTGCCAAGAATCTCCTCCCTGGTTTTTCCAAACATTTCCATCTCCTCCCGAATCCGCTCTTCATTGTCTTTGAAGTCCGGTTCCTCTTCATAAGGATACTGGGTTCCATAATAAATCCGTATTGTCCCGTTGTCATTTATTACCCCCGGGTCAAAGCAGACATAATTCTGCATAGGACTTCCATCGGGATTACGCACATAACCCAGATATTCATATTTTCCTGCCGGCGAGTCACATACCGCCACACTGATTGGGCCAAAATATCCGCCCTTGCCAAAAGCCCCTGACATGCAATAATACAGATAATATCTTCCGTCATTTCCCCTGACAACATCCGGTGCATACATATACCTGCGGCTGCCAAAATCCGGGTCCTGGGATGCGCGGTAAATCACACCTTCACACCGCCAGTCGGACAAATCGGTAACCGGTGCGGAATATACCGTATAATCCAGCATACAGAAGGTTTCTCCTCCCTCCTTGTCATGGGAGCCAAAGAGATAAACCCGGTCACCAAATACATGGGGTTCTCCATCCGGAATATATTCATTTAATGGCAGAAATGGATTATAAACTTGTTGCTTTTGCATGCTTCATACCTCCTGCAGATAATAAAAGTATAAATATTTAGCTGTTATAGAACTTTTTTCATTGTACCATACCTTATCCCTTTTTCCAATTTAAACATATTTATCTGCTATCCCTGGCTGCCCTTCATCCTCATCATGGAAAAAGCACCGCATTCTGTTGTAAAATGCGATGCTTTATATCCTATATCAAATAAAGGAGAGTAAAACTATATTTAAATTTTGTTACAGTATCCGATTATACATAGAACAGTAAATCTTCATACTGTGGGAATGGCCAGTAAACCTTATCCACTAAGCCTTCAAGCTTATCAGCAGGCTTCCGTACTTCTTCCATAGCAGCAAATACCTCATCATGGAAGCATCTTGCAGCCTTTTCCATATCATCCTCTAAAGCAAGTGCCTTGTCATCCAGCTCATCCAGCTTGGCAATGGCAGCTGTCAATGACTTAAGCTCTACAGCAATATCCTTTAAAATGCCTTCCTGGACAGATGTATCAACACCAGCAGCCTTTAAGTCATTTACACCCTTAGCCATATCAGCTGAATATTTCATAACAGCCGGAACAATCTGCTTCTTTGCCATGTCTAACATGGTCTTAGCTTCAATGTTAATCTGCTTAGCATAGTTCTCATAGTAAATCTCGGCACGAGATTCCATTTCTGCTCTGCTCAGCACGCCGAACTTCTCAAACAGTGCAATGTTATCCTCATCCTTAAATGCAGCAACTGCATCCACAAGACATTTGATATTTGGAAGTCCTCTTCTCTCTGCTTCGGCAACCCACTCCTCTGAATAGCCGTTACCGTTGAAGATAATTCTCTTATGCTTTGCAATCAGCTCTTTAATCTTGTCATGTACAGCCATGTCAAAATTATCAGCCTTCTCTAACTCGTCTGCAATCTCACACAGAGAAGCGGCAACGATTGTATTCAGGATGATGTTCGGTGTTGCGATTGACTGGGTAGAACCAACCATACGGAACTCAAACTTGTTACCTGTAAATGCAAATGGTGATGTTCTGTTACGGTCTGTTGCATCCTGCATGAAGGAAGGAAGTGTGGTAACACCAGACTCATAAGCCTTACCCTGCAATGAGCTTGTAGCTTCACCGGTTGTATCAAGCTGTTTTAATACATCATCTAACTGCTCACCTAAGTATACGGAAATGATTGCCGGAGGTGCCTCGTTTGCACCTAATCTGTGGTCATTTCCTGCTGAGGATGCAGATAATCTCAACAAATCTGCATGCTCGTCAACTGCCTTTAAAATAGCAACCAGGAATAATAAGAACTGTACATTCTCATGAGGTGTTTTACCCGGCTCTAACAGATTGATTCCGTCATCTGTTCCAATTGACCAGTTGTTGTGCTTACCGGAACCATTTACACCTGCAAATGGCTTCTCATGCAGCAGGCATGCCAAACCATGACGGTCAGCAACTCTCTTCATTGTCTCCATAACCAACTGGTTATGGTCTGTACCTACATTGGTTGTTCCGTAGATTGGAGCTAACTCATGCTGTGCCGGAGCAACCTCGTTGTGCTGTGTTTTTGCCGTAATGCCAAGCTTCCACAACTCAATATTCAAATCCTTCATGTAAGAGAGAACCCGCTCTCTTACCGTTCCAAAATAGTGGTCATCCAGCTCCTGTCCCTTTGGAGGCATTGCACCAAACAAGGTACGTCCGGTGAAAATCAAATCTTTACGCTTTGCATAATCCGCCTTATCAATTAAGAAATACTCCTGCTCCGGTCCAACTGAAGTTGTAACCTTGGTTGAGGTGGTATTTCCAAATAATCTCAAAATACGAAGTGCCTGTACGTTGACAGCTTCCATAGAACGGAGAAGCGGAATCTTTTTGTCCAGAGCTTCGCCGGTATAAGAAGAGAAAGCAGTCGGAATACAGAGAATGCTGCTTCCGTCCGGAGACTCTTTGATAAACGCAGGTGAGGTACAATCCCATGCTGTATAACCTCTCGCCTCGTTGGTTGCACGGAGACCGCCGGAAGGGAAGGAAGACGCATCCGGCTCACCCTTAATCAGCTCCTTGCCGGAGAACTCCATCAATACCTTACCGTCTGCTGTAGGACTGATGAAAGAATCATGCTTCTCAGCAGTAATACCGGTCATCGGCTGGAACCAATGGGTATAATGGGTTGCCCCCTTTTCAATTGCCCAGTCCTTCATTGCATTTGCCACCGTATCTGCAATTGCCGGATTTAACTCCTTACCCAGCTCAATTGTCTTCTTAAGTTCTTTATAGACTGCCTTTGGCAAACGCTCTTTCATAACCGCGTCATTAAATACGTTGGTTCCAAAGATTTCTACTACATTCACATTTTCACTCATAAGATAATACTTCCTTTCCTCTTTGCTTTATTAGCGATACAAGACTAATGTATGAATGAAACCTTCGTTTCATGAAAAAAGGGTATTCTCCTAATGAGAACACCCTTGTCCTTAGCTCTATATGTATTCGCTTTGATAGTTGTAATATAAACCACTCTGTTAAAAAAATCAAGTCTTTTTTTCAATTTTTATTATATTTTTTCATTTTGACTTAAATTTCGTAAGTTTACAGGTTGTTTTTGTGGAATTTTACATATTATTCCCCTGCTGGTTCATCTGAAGCAGAGCTTTCCTTTGGCTCCTCTGCATGTTCAACCACCTTTACAACCGTTGTATCCTTCTTAGCTTCCTCTTCACCTGTCAGTCCTGCAAGCTTTGTACCTGCAAAGCTGGATAACAACACTCCCGGATTGATTCCAAGGCTGTCGCCGATTCCATCAATCACCTGTTTCAGTGAAGTTGTCACATCCTCTGTCATCTTTGCGGCATTGCCGGAACCATACATGGTAATCTTATCAACATTGGCAAGCGGTGCCGCAACAGCTTCTGCAACCAACGGATACATCTGGCAAAGCATCTCGATAATCGCTGCCTCGCCATATTTCTGCATAGCCTCTGCCTTCTTGTCAATACCGGCTGCCTCCGCCTCTGCCTTTGCCTGAATGGCTGCTGCTTCCGCTTCACCCTTTGCCTTGATACCGGCAGCCTCTGCTTCTGCCTTTGCCCGGATTGCCGCTGCCTCCTGCTCCATTGTATATTTCACTGCATCTGCCTGGATTTTCTGGGCTTCGGCTTCCTGTGCCTGCTCATATTTCTTAGCTTCGGCTTCTTTCTGGCGCTTATAAAGCTCCACATCAGCCATCTGCTGCTGCTTATATTTCTCTGCATCTGCCTGCTTGCGGATATTGGCATTTAAGGTCTGCTCCTGAACCTCTGCCTCCCGCATTTTCAGCTCAACCTCTCTCTCCTGACGTGCGATATTGGCATTTGTTGCCGTAACCTCAATGGACTTACGCTGCTCCTCTTCCTGGATTCTGTAAGCCGCATCCGCCTGGGCGCGTTTGGTATCCTCTGTTGTCTTCAGCTCTGCCTTCTTGATTGCCAGCTCATTCTGCTTAATCGCAATCTCTGTCTCTGAAGTAACCGCTGCTTCATTGGCTTCCTTCTTCGCCTGTGCCTGTGCAATTGCCACATCACGGTCTGCATTTGCCTTCGCAATAGAAGCGTTTTTCTGGATTGCCGCCATGTTATCCTGACCCAGTGCAGGAATCAAATCATTCTGGTCGGTAACATGCTGGATATTGCAGGAAATAATCTCAATACCCAGGCTGTTCATATCCTTTTGTGCCTTTTCCTGGACCTGGTCACCGAAGACCTTCCGGTCATTACACAAATCCTTCAGGGTAACCGTACCGATAATCTCACGCATATTACCCTGTAAGGAATCCACCAATGCCATTATAATCCGGTCTTCCTTCATGTTAAGGAAGTTCTTCATAGCGCGCTGGATTCCCTCATCATCCGTCATAACACGTACCTTTGCCACTGCGTCAATGTTAACACCGATAAAATCCAGTGTCGGTACAAAATCATCCGTCTTGATATCAATGGAAATCTGCTTTACCAGCAGCTCATCCTTTCTCTCAAAGAACGGAAGCTTAAATCCGGCTCTACCAATCAGTACCTTTGGCTCCTTCCGAAGTCCCGAAATAACAAATGCCACATCCGGCGGTGCCTTCACATAACTTGCCAGCAGTACTACTATAACAAGTACCACAATCAAAATAACCCACCAAAAACCTAACAATACACTAATCATAACCTCTCTCCTTTTCTCTCGTATACCGGCTGCTATTGCAAAGCAGCAAAGTAAAGGTAATCAGGTCAAATCCCCTATAAAATGCATGCCCTGCAATGTGCCATATTTTATGTACTTTGATTTTACCATTTCAAAGTATAACATGCAATTTTTATTTTACTTTTTATATATTTTTAAGAAAACAGCGGCAGCAAATATTTTATT
>UQXF01000129.1 GCA_900544905.1 uncultured Clostridium sp. | reverse complement strand
GAGATGACGTCGAGTCTCGTGGGCTCGGAGATGTGTATAAGAGACAGGTACTATAGAAAGGCAAATGCCTACTCTGTCCAGCAGGTGGTAGACAAGCTGAAAACAGACTACGACATATCCATCTCTCCCAAAACAGTCTATGGATGGGAGAACAGCCAGAACCAGCCATCTGCCGATACCCTACTGGTGCTTTGCAAATTATATAAGATAAATAACATATTAGATTCTCTTGGCTATGAGGGAACCCCGGAACAGGCTCCCCTAATCCTGACTCCCGAAGAGCGGGAGCTGGTTATAAAGTACCGCTCCCACAAATATTACAATTCTGCAATCCGCAAGCTGTTAGATATTGATGACTAGGCTGCGGACAATGGCAGGGCTGTCATTTATTTTTTAAATGGCTCATTCAGCATATCACAGCCATCCAGAATGAACCTGCCATTGCGGATAATCCCCTTTTCTGTACCATCCGCGTGAATACTGGTAATCTCTGCAATCTCATCATAGGGAATCGTGATATCTGTATGGCAGTTAAAATATGCCTGGCTCTCGTCAACATCCCGGAGCAAGGAGCACTCATTATCTTTTGCCACAATTTCTTTTCCATCCGGATTATATAATCTGTTTTCCTCACTATGGCTGTAGCATGTATCTCCCACGGCAAAATGGGGACCCATTTTCTCCACAATGAGTATCGGCAGCTTATACACGATTTCATATGCATTTGCCATAACATAGGCTGTGGTATTCGTTCCGATGGCAAATTCTCCGATAGGAAGGGTATCCCTGTTAAACAGTACATTTTCTTTAATATAAGCCCGGTTCTCTTCCTCTGTGTCAAAATTGTCACAGGTATAATCCGTTATTTTTCCGTCTTCAAAGGTTAACATAATATTCTCAAATTTCAGGTTATTTAAAAAGACCTCGGAAACATTCAAGATTCCCCTGGTTCCCGTAAGCTTTGGTGAAGTGAACACCTCTCCCACCGGAATGTTTACATCTGCCGTACAGTTCTCAAAATTCGTTTCCTTATCCGGATGCTCCAAATCATGCATCATAACCGTCATATCCGTCCGGTTGGCTCCCCTTCCCCGGACTCTGACTGACACCGCCTGGTCCAGCTCATCAATGATAATCTGCTGAACCTGCTTATACGCCTCATTGTCCAGGGTGTTCACCTCCACAATCCTTGCAAAGATTTCCTCAAACTCCGCACCGATTTCCGGTACCGGATATGCAATAATCGTAAAGCTGTACTCGCTTTGCGGAATATACGCATTTACAATCCTGGCACTTTCCGATGCTGCCAGAACAGAATATTCCTGCTGCTTTTCCGTCAGCCTCAGGCTGGCTGCCTTATTATGCGGCTCAAAGGGATTTTCACCAAACACTTCAATAACTGCCGGACCGGCATATTCCTTTGCAAGCTGTTTCCGGCTTTCATAGGCATTGCGTAAGATTGCCGTCTTCCTTTCCACAAAAGCTCTGTCCAAAAACAGGGCATCATCCATACGGTGGTCATATTCATACTGTTTATTCGCTGCTGTTCCGGTATAGCCCGGCTTTAACGTCTGTTTCCGGTTCACCCTGGCGATTGGCGCACGGTAAATAACCGGAGAAAGCCCCATATCCTTAAACTGCCCTATAGCTGCCCTTACCATTCTCTCCTGTCCAATGGCATACCGGATATTTACAGTCTTTTTCTTAGATAAATCTATGCCTGCAATCCGAAAGCCCTCCTCATAGCCATGGGTATAGGTATATGCCATCGCCTCAATATCTGCCTCCTCCATGGAGTTCAGAAATTCTGCAAGGCGAATCTCATTTTCCGTGATATATTCACCATAGCGGAACAGATATCTCAAGTCCATTAAATCACTGTTCATAATAATATCCGTTGCAAAATCAAGCTCCGAATCCAATATCTCCCTGGTTCTGTAATCGATGGTCTGGTCTGCATAGTCACTGACAAAGAAGTATATGATTTCGGAAAGCTCCTTTTCTGCCGGCACTCCCTCCTCAAACAGGCACAGGATTTCTACAAAGAGCTCTGCATGAATCGTCATATCAAATAACCGCTGCTCCACTGCATAGATGATATCCCCGCGGATTTCCGTATATACAAAGCACAGCCGCTGTCCCAGTTCCTTTCCCAGCTTCTTTACGGCATATTCCGGATTGGCATAGCTTTCCTCATAGGCGCCGGTTTCTGCAAGAATATCACTGTAAAGTGTATGGTTATACTGATACATTTCCTCAAAGGAGCTGTCTTTCATATCTCCAGAATCCACATGCTGCTTTAAGTCATCCATACTCTGTAAAAAGACAGCTGTCCTGACAAAATAGTCAAGATACGGCTCCTGTATATTGGTTTCACCCTCTAAAAAAGTATGGATTCGCCCCATGGCAAGTCCATACCTCTCCCTTACGCTGTTATTTTCTTCCTTTAATAATTCACTATATCCCAAATCCATACCTCTTTTCTTTTTACAGATGCCCTGTACTGCATCTGCAAAATATTTTAGTCTTTCAAATTTCCAAGCTTCCGGTTTTTCTCCACCAGCCCCTTTGCATATGCCCACAGCTCTTCCGAGCCCAAATGTGTATTCCGGTTCCGGTTAATCACCTGCTGTGCCGCAACTTCATGCTCTCTCCATGCCCTTCCCCCGGTTGTATCATTCAGCATTATGGGCTGTACCCGGTCTAGGGCATTGGCAAATCTTGCCTCCGGGGTCTCGTTTGCTTCAAATTCTTCCCATATGTCTCTCATTTCTGCTGCCTGGTCCGTCGGCAGAATATTAAATATGCGGTCTGCCGCAGCCTCCTCCCGCTGCCGCTTCGTTGCATTTCCGGCATCATCATAGGCATAGGTATCTCCGGCGTCAATCTCCACCGCATCATGGATTAGAACCATTTTCACCACATGCAGTACATCAACCGGTTCATTGGCATATTCGCTTAACAGCATTGCCATAAGGGCAAGATGCCATGAATGCTCCGAATCATTCTCATGACGGCTTCCATCTGCAACATAGGACTGCCTTGTAATGTATTTCAGCCGGTCAAGCTCCAATATAAAATCCAACTGCTTCTGTAGACGTTCCTTCATTTCATCCATTTATTCTGTCCCTGTCCTTCCCTTTTTATCCCTGTCCTATAAAACCCATCCTAATATATACAGTACCAATGCTCCCAGCAGCGGCACCACATTTACGATAACCGCAATCCGTTTCATCAGCAGACCGCCGTCCGGTGACTTCCATGCAGATATACTAAAGCCGATACCGCACAGGGCAATTATCAGACCTCCGATTCCCAGCAGTCCCACTGCCGCCGGTCCCTTTCCGTCATATAGATAGGATGCCACCACTGCACCCACCATACACAAAACAGATACTCCACCCAAAACACAGGCAATCACTGCATCCACACTTATATTTTTCACACTGTATGCGCTATCCTTTATCATGTCGCTCTCTCCTCCTGTTAATCAGCAATAGCAGGTAATATACCCAGAAGCCCATCAATCCGCCAAGGGTATTCAGAATCAAGTCATCCACATCAAATACACCGACCTTAGCCACCAGCTGCAGCAGCTCCACGCAGAGACTAAACAAAAAGGTGTATGCCGTTGCCTGATACCACCTGGTTTTCCGGTTTATAACCCATCGAATCAGTGCCCCAAATGGCATAAATGCCACAATATTCCCCAGCAGATTAATCACCACGCTTGGAAAATCAATATATTCATAATATTTAATAAACCTCTTAATCTCTAAAAAAGGCACAAGATTATAGCGGTAATTTTCATAGCCCTCGCCTCTGCCAAAGCCATCACTCAGCAATAAAAAATACACCAGCAAAGCCATATATATAACAAAACAGATTCTCGAAAAAAACCTTATAATTCTCCGTTTTTCCATTTCAAAATCCTATCTTCTTTTCTTATCATTGCCTATTCTACCACAAATCCCCGAATGAAAAAAGGCTTTGTAAAACTTTCTTTTCACAAAGCCTTTGTGTGTTACTCTTCCTGTGTTTCCTCCTGGGTTGTCAGCTCCTCCTCAGAGCCTTCCGTGGTATCCTCTATCTCAATCGGTATGGTGTCCGTTACAGACAATACAATATGGTCATCCCCCGCCTGGGCGACATACATTTCCTGTCCATCCTTGAAATCCTCCAGGGACACCATCAGCGTCTCATAATTTACATAGGTTGTCTCAACGGATTTTCCGTCTACATATACCTCCGAAAACTCATTAAAACCGGTACCATGAATCAGAACCTGGTCATCCGCAATCTCGTAATCATCAACCTGAATATTCCGGATTCCCATCTGCATATCCGTCTGTGGAAATGGATTCATCTGGCCGTAAGCGTAATTATTCCCGTAAAGGGTATCATATTCCAACAGTTCCAGCTTATGCAGATAATCCTCCTCATCCGGAGACTTCATATACTGGTTGTGGAAATTCTGCATCAGACCGCCCTCCAGTCCCAGCCGGTTAAAGATATATGTGCTTGCCTGATAGGCAGTCATATCCTTGTTCTCCACAGACAGTCCAATGTTATCCCACATCACCCATTCTGTCTGGTACAGGGTAATATCATTTAAATCATCCTGCTCCAGATTCAGGCTTGGCAAATGGTCTCCATACATAAATACAACCGTAGGCTCATCCAGCTTTTCTAATTTATACAGCAGGGATGCAACCATGTTATCCGTCTCCCGGCACATATTGATATAGTACATCCATGCCGCCCGTTTCTCCTGGTCCTCTGCATATTGTCCGTTAAAATGACAGGTCAGGCTTGTAAGGGTCGGTGTATATTTCTTCGGATATCTTCCATGCGCCTGTACCGTGATTGTGGTAATATAATCCCGTCCCTCGGTCTGTTCCATCCGCTCTATCATAATATCGTCAAGCACATCATCCTTCGCCCAGCCACGAGGAGTATAATTTAACATATACATATGCTCCATACCGGAAAAGGTATCAAATCCAAGATTGGAATAGTCAATGTACCGCTCATAAAAGGTTGCGTCATTATTATGAAAGCCCGCCGTCGCATATCCCTGGCGCTTCAAATCATACGCCATGCTTCCACAGCTTACGGAGCGCATTACCGTCTTAAATGGATACTCTCCTGCCCCAAAAAACTGGGTACTCATACCGGTCTGTACCTCAAATTCGGTATTGGCTGTACCTGCGCCCACTGCCGGTACGGTAAAGAGTCCGGATGAATACTGCTTCTTTAATTTGGTAAGGGTCGGCATCGGGTCCTCAGATGCCCAGAAATCCTTCATATACTTAGTATCAAAAATGGATTCCAGCTGGATAACAATAATATTCGGATACTCTTCTGTGGCTTTTTCATTCTTGAAATAGGTTATCTCCTCTGTGTCATCCTCCGATTCCTTTTTATCCGGTCTGCCATCCGCCACATTTTTTTCCGGCTCGTCATCCTCCTGCTCCGTATCGGTTTCGGAATGGTCTACCACATCCGCATCCTCTTCCTCTGTTCCACTAGTGGCATTTTCATCCGGACTGCTCTCCTTACCGGTATCCTCCCCGTTGCCGGACTGCTCCCCGGAAACGGCTTCTAAAGCCGCTTTTTCGGCTGCCTCTTTTTCCTTTTCCTCTGCTTCGACCTCTTCCTTTGTCACAAGAATAACTTCACTCTTGTCATATTCCAAATCATCTACAATATCTGCGATTGTCTCTTCGCTGTAATCCTTCGGCTTGCTGATACCAACATCAATAATACTGTTTGAAAAACAATAGGCAAAGCCATAGTCATTATATGCATATGCCAGATTACCAAAATTATCCGAAATGGTCTGGGTGCTTACCGCCACCTTGGTCAGGGTAACTACAAACAAAATACACATGCACACATAGGCTGATGCCCGGAAGGGCTGTCTTTTACTCTTTGATTTTGGCAGGCGGATGTAGAGATACACCAGCAGCGAAATCACGAGTATTATTCCAATCACGCTGAGCACCATCTGCCATTTCGTCATATATTTGTCCAGCATTGTCATAACATTCCTAAGCATCAGCACATCAATGGCTGAAAACGGCGTTGTCCGGAAACACAGAACAATATAATTGGCAAAAGCAGAGATAATCCACACCGTACACACAAATACGGTGGCAAATACCTTCCGCTTTGCAAACAAAACCAGAGACAGGGTCAGAAAGATAATAAATGCATTATATATAAACTGTCTCTTATACACATCTGACGCTGCCG
>UQXF01000128.1 GCA_900544905.1 uncultured Clostridium sp. | reverse complement strand
TGGCACTTTGGAAAACTATATTCATTTTTGGATTACAATTTGCGGAAACTCAAGTGTTTTTTATTAGGGGAGTCAAATGTCACCAGCTTTCCCGCACTACAGTCTCCCCGTTTTTCCTCCGGATTTCCTCTGCCTGTTCATATATCTCTACGAGACGGGCACCAATCGCTCCAATATCCCTTTTCCGTGCCACCTCATATCCCTGCTCTGTGAGATTTTCCACCTCTCCCTGCAGGATGTTTCCGGTTAATTCCTCAAATTCTTCAAGATTTTCCGCCTTGTATACCGTTTTGCCATGCTCTAACCAGTCCCCATACACAGGAATGTCCCGGAGCAGTACCGGTATCTTCATGGAGAGAGCTTCTAAAACCACGATTCCCTCTGTCTCCTCATAGGACGGAAACAAAAACAAATCGCATGCCCCGTAAGCCTGTCTTAGGCTTTCCCGGTCAACATAACCGGCAAACCTGAGATTTGGGAGCTTGCTCTCCACGATTTTCCTGATTTCTGCGGGAACCGTATGCAGCTCCGACTGTCCAAACCAGATAAACTGGTATTGGGGCATACGCTGTGCCAGTGCGGCAAAATCCAGAATACCCTTCCTTTTTATCCATAAGCCCACAGACATGACAATCTTATCATCCTTTGAATATCCATACTTCTTGCGAAATGCTTCCCGGTCTTTCTCTCTCCGGGAATAAAATTCTATGTCAATTCCGTTGGACAGGACATGGATTGGTTTCCGTATTCCATAGGATTCCAAAAGTCCTGCGGAATATCTGCTGGGGGTTATGATGCAGTCTCCCTGGGAATAGCACAGCGTAATCCATTTCTGGAAAAAGCCCGCTGCCGCATTGGAACCGATATAGGAATTTTCAAAATCCTCCCTGGTGGAATGTGCATGAAATACCACTGCCTTGTGATGGATTCGCGCCCAGACTGCCATCCCCAGGGAGCCGGGAAATATTGTATTGATATGTATGACATCCGCTTCCTTTTTTCTTGAAACCAGTTCCACATCCTGGTTCTGCAATGCCTGCCGCTGATGGAAGGCTGCTCTTCCCACACCGCTTTTTTCAATTAATTTTTTCCATTGTGAATATAAATATACCTTCATCATTTAACCTCCTGCGTGCTTAAAATCCGTTTCTATCTAACGTTACTATGCCATAAAATTTGCCACCGCATACTGCAATACCTGATGCAGCCCCATGCTGTACAAAAAGATTGCCGCAGGCTTCCCTAAAAGAATAATAGTGGTGAACCTGGAAAGCGTCATGCGGCTTACCCCGGCAAGATAACAGAGAAAATCATCCGGTGCCACCGGCAGAAAAATCAACAGTGCAAACAATTTTTCAAACCGTTTTTCCTGCTCTAAAAATTTCTCATATTTGTCATAGAATTTAGAGCCCGTCATATTCCGGACAAATATCGTGCCATATCTTCTCGCCAGAATAAAGGCACAGACAGAGCCGATGCAGATACCTGTATAATTCAGGATAAAGCCCCAGAAGCTTCCGAAAAATACAACTCCGAATACACAGCCCACTGCTCCCGGAAGAATGGGTATCACTACCTGTACTGCCTGTACAGCCACAAAGATAACAGGCGCCAGTATACCGCTTGCTTTCAGGAGGCTTTCCAATTTTCCTGTGTCAGAAAATATACCCTGTCTCCATCCCCATAATACAAAGAGGAAAAACAAAAGCCATGCGGCAGCCTCTATTATTTTTTTGTGCCGGATTATCCATTCGATTGCCTTTTTCAAATTTATCCCTCCTGTCTTACCAGCCAATTGCTAAACTCCTTCACCAGTACTTATACCTTGCTTTTTAAGGCATCCACCTTCTTCATGCCCTTCAATAATAGAAACGAATACTTTCCGGCAAACTCTTCATCTTTTGCCAAACTTAAGAAAGTCTTCAGACTTCACAATAAATTTATCATAGAACCCCATGATAAAGGCAACCGTTCCTCCCGATACTCCCGGCACACTGTCTGCCAGTGCCATGCAAAACCCGTTAATTCCTTCCTTTAACATAATAAAAACCTCCTGTTTGTTTTCTGCTGTCAAGCATATCCGTAAACGTTTATCCTGGAAATCATCTTAACAGCCTGCATTAAACAAACAGGAGGTAATTTCTTAAACAAAACCTAAACAATATGTAAATTTGATAAAACCGTCTATATAACCGCCAGTAATATGGTACCGGCGAGAATACAGCAAAGCCCGGCTGCCGCCTTCCTTTCCAGCCTTTCATGAAATACAAGCCTGGAAAAAATAATGGTGACAAGAATACTTAGTTTATCTATGGGAACAACCACACTGGCAGGTCCATCCTGCAGGGCACGATAATAGCACAGCCAGGACGCTCCCGTCGCCAGTCCGGACAACACAATAAATCCAAGCTCCCTTTTCTCTATCCCTTTCACCTCCCACTGCTTTCCGGTAAAAAACACCATCAGCCACGCCATCAGCAGAACAACCGTCGTCCGTATGGCTGTGCCAAGGTTGGAATCGATTCCCTCAATCCCGATTTTGCCCAAAATTGCGGTTAAGCTGGCAAACACGGCAGACAAAACCGCATAGACCAGCCATTCCCTGCTTCTTTGGTTTTTCCCCTTAGGCTGCGGCTCATTACCGGAATCCCCGGCAGCTGCATTTTCTCCATCCGCCGGAGCTTTGGAAATCATCAGCAAGGTTCCTGCACCAATCAGAATAACCGCTGCCGTTTTCCCCCAAGTAAGCCCCTCATGCAGGAAAATCAATGCCAGAAAAATTGTGAGTACCGTACTGGACTTATCAATGGGTACCACCTTGTTAATGTCTCCCTTTTGCAGGGCATGAAAATAGCACAGCCAGGATGCCCCGGTTGCCAGCCCGGATAAAACCAGGAACAACAGCGTTTTCCCGCCTATCTGTGTAATACCGGACCAGGTTCCGGTAATCAGCACCATAAGCCATGAAAACAACCATACCACGATGGTGCGGATTGCCGTCGCCACATCCGAGTCTGTTTTTCTGATTCCACATTTTGCAAGGACTGCCGTAATCCCCGCAAAAAAGGAAGAGCCTATCGCATAAAAAATCCACATTTCCTTCATCTCCTACTATTGATTCAAGCGGTAACCCGCTCCCCACACCGTCTCTAAAATCTTCGGATTTTTGCTGTCATCCTCAATCTTTTCACGAATCCGGTTGATATGCACCATCACCGTTGCACTGTCACCCACATAATCATATCCCCATATCTTTTCAAAGAGTTTCCCAAGCACCTGACATCATCATCCTTATTATACCCCAGTCTGGCATAAGTGCAATATGCCCTGTGGAAATACGTATCCCTATTGTAAATTACAGGGCTAAACAAAAAGCGGTATAAAAGCTAAACAAATTCTAAACAAAAAATGGTTGCATTTCTTTCCTGATTATAGTAGATTAGCATTTAACACATTTTATTCCGTTCCACTGTCAGTGGGACAGGGAATTTTTGCACCGGGAGAAGGAAAATGAAAACAGCTGCGAAAAAACAGGGATTTTTCAGCCGTTTTATCGGCGACAGACAATTTTATAAAATGGTGCTGGCGGTTGCCGTGCCGATTATGCTTCAGAACGGAATTACTAATTTTGTAGGGCTTTTAGATAACATAATGGTGGGACAGATTGGAACCGAGCAGATGTCCGGTGCCGCCATTGTAAACCAGCTGATTTTTGTGTACAATCTGTGCATTTTCGGCGGTGTCTCCGGAGCAGGAATTTTTACCGCACAGTATTTTGGACAGAATGATACCGAAGGTGTACGCAATACCTTCCGGTTTAAGCTCTGGATGGCAGCACTGCTTACGGTGATAACAATTGCGCTGTTCTTAACAGCGGGTCCTGCCCTGATTCAAATGTATCTAAAGGGGGAGGCAAATTCCACGGATGCCGCCGCAACACTTATGTATGGCAGACAATATCTGATGATTATGCTGATTGGACTTCCGGCATTTATGTTAGGACAGGTCTATGCCAGCACCCTCCGGGAATGTGGGGAAACGGTACTGCCCATGAAGGCAGGAATTGTTTCCGTCCTTGTAAACCTTGTATTTAACTACCTTTTAATATATGGAAAATTTGGATTTCCGAAGCTGGGTGTCCAGGGTGCGGCAATTGCCACCGTGCTTTCCCGCTATGTGGAGGTATTGATTATCGTTATCTGGAGCCACCGCCACAAGGAAAAAAATGCCTTTGCCGAAGGGCTGTACCATACTCTGAAGGTGCCTGCATTTCTTGTCAAAAAGATACTGGCAAAGGGAACTCCCCTCCTCTTAAATGAGACCCTGTGGGCTGCCGGTATGGCAATGCTTACCCAGTGCTACTCTGTCCGGGGACTTAACGTGGTAGCCGGGCTCAATATATCCAACACCATTAACAATGTATTTAACATTGTATTTATCGCACTGGGAGACTCGGTAGCCATTATTGTGGGACAGCTGTTAGGCGCCGGTGATATGAAGAAGGCGAGAGATACCGACAATAAGATGATTGCCTTTTCCGTTGTCTGCTGTACCGCTGCCGCCCTTGTGATGCTGATTATGGCTCCGGTATTTCCGAGGTTTTACAATACCAATGCAGAGGCAAAGCTGCTGGCAAAGCAGTTTATCATGGTTACTGCCATTTTCATGCCGCAAAATGCATTCCTGCACGCCTGTTATTTTACACTACGCTCCGGCGGAAAGACCATTATCACCTTCCTGTTTGACAGCGTATTTATCTGGTGCGTCAGTGTTGTAATTGCATATACCCTAAGCCACTTCACCGCCTTGCCGGTAATCGCAATCTATACCCTGGTGCAGGTGGGGGATATCGTTAAATCTGTGGTGGGATTTATCCTGGTAAAAAAGGGAATCTGGCTGCAGAATATTGTTTCATAGTTCATCCTGCCGAAAAAGACTCAGAAAAGGTTCACCGGACCTTTTCCTCATATGAATGGCAAAAAAATATGCTGGCGGTGTCCGCCAGCATATTTTATATAAACATGTTTAACGCTCCTTAGTTACAGCTTACTCCGCCGTCTATTACCAATACAGCACCCGTCATAAATTTCGCCTCATCACTTGCGGCAAACAGCACAGCTGATGAAATATCCTCCGGCTGTCCCTGTGGAATGGAGGAATCCAGACCAGCCATAATTCTTCCCATACCCATCTGGCTGATGTTGGTCTGTCCCACCATAACCTCAGTCTCTACACCACCAGGACAGATTACATTACAGCGGATTTTATCACCTGCGTACATATACGCTGTATTCTTTGTCACACCTACCAGGGCATGCTTGGATGCTGTATAAGCTGCACCTGCACGGCATCCACAGACGCCGCCAATAGACGCCACATTGACAATATTTCCCGCAGTCTCCTGCTTTGCCATTACCTGCACCGCCTTACGCATTGCATAAACAGGTCCCTCTAAGTTGACCTTCATGACTTTATCCCAGAGCTCGTTACTTAATTCTCCAATCGGAGTAAACTCATCCATAACACCGGCATTATTTACCAGAACATCCAATTTTCCGCATTCACTGACTGCATAGTCAATCATGCCTTCATTGACTTCCTGGGTAGAAACATCTCCCGGATACGGAAGAATCTTTCCGGCTAATCCCTCTGCCTCTTTTGCAAGCTCTTCCAAACGCTCCTTTCTTCTGGCAACTGCAATGACGGTTGCCCCCTCCTTTGCAAAATCCAGAGCAATTTTTCTGCCCATTCCGGAGCTTGCACCGGTAACTACTACGCTTTTTCCCTCAAATCTCATGGTTTTCTTCCTCCTTATATAAATTAAACTTTTTGTATCCACACGCTCATTCAAAATATATTTTAAAATACAGGCTTCATTATTTCAACTCTTTTTCAAGCATTTTTGCTATTTTTCCCATCCCATTTTCTTCTATCTCATCCATTGCAAAATTCAAGCCCATGGTGGACATTATACTTTTAACATATGCCTTATCCCTGTGAACCATGAGCAGCACAAATATAAATTCGTACATTTCATTCTTATCTAAACACTTTATTATCTTCCGCATTGTGGTAATGTCCATATCCGCATCGTCCGGTGTACAAATCATCCGCCAGAATCCACTGTATTCCCTTATCCATTTGAGAGCCGCTTTGTTTCTTTTTCTGTTTTGTTTATTCTTTGACATTTTTGTACCTCCATTATTTTATTCAATCTTTAAGTTTTTACGATTATACCCATGGCTTACATCCTGTAAATTCGGGGTCAAAATACGTAATCTCGCTATTAGCGCTGTCTCTTATACACATCTGACGCTGCCGACGATCTTACGCGTGTAGATC
>UQXF01000127.1 GCA_900544905.1 uncultured Clostridium sp. | reverse complement strand
TTTGCAGACTGATTTTTGGTATAGAAATCAAATCGGAGCATGGCGGTGACCGGATATGTGATATCCCACAATTCTCAAAAAATGTCGAAAAAAAAGTGTTGCAACCAGTATGACGATTACAACACTTTGTTCATTCTTATTGTTTAATTCTTTTTGTTGGACCCATTGATGCAAATACCACTTCTCCTATTGCTCATGTCTCCCCTCAAAACATTACATTTAGAAGCATATGACATAATAATTAACCACTACCCCATATTATAAATACCACCCAGAGATACTTATTTCAGACTGATAATCAGATTTTTATTGAATTTATTAATCTATATGTTATGACAACATATCTTTCAGACATGTACTCCGGTAGTCACTCGGTGATATTTTATATCTTTCTTTAAATACTCGGTTAAATGTTCTCTGACTTTCAAATCCACTATCCAGACAAATATTTGTAATAGAATCACTCGTATTTTCCAAACGATGGCATGCATAGTTCAGCCTTGCATCGTTAAGATATTGATTAAAGTTTCTATGGAATGTCTTGGAAAAGAGTCTGGATAAAACATATTTGCTCACCCCCAGATCTTTTGCCATCTCTTCCAGCGAAATTTTCTTCTTAAAATTTGCTGATATATAGGAAACTGTCTGGTAAATAAGATCGTTGCTCCCCACACTGCTCTTTTCTACCAAATTTAATTTTCCTATGCAGCGTGCCAACACAATTTGAAGATATGCCTGTGCAACAGTAATATCCGACTGTTCTGTCTCTAAAATTGCATTTATAACCCTATATACCTCCGGTTCAACCTTTTCCGCTTTGATGATTGGGTATTCAGGAGCCATGGATTGCATGATATCTGCAAATTTGGCTATCGTAAATGGCGATGCAATCAGATAAGTCGCTTTATTTACACCGGGTGTCAGTACCTGATAGTGATGAATAACATCTGGAAATACAAAGCCTATATCTCCTTTTTCCATATGGTATAGTTCCTGTCCGACACCAAGTTCTAATGCTCCACTTGTTACACAAACGATCTCCAGTGCATTATGAAGATGTGGTTCAATATGTTTTGACTTCCTATTTATTGCTATGATCTCCTCTTTTGTGTCAACATATTTTAACTGCATGAAATACTCCCCTTTGCAACATTTGTCTATATCTTCTTTCGATTTGGCAAGCAATCCTTTTACACCTATCTTATAATCAACTTGTAAATAAGGAAAGGAGGAATTGCAAATGAGCAACCTAAAAAAATATCTGAATGACCTTTTAGTATTCTACACTGAATATTTTGAGCATCCTTACCATGTATAAATACTAAAAGGACTATTTTGTGAAAACTGAATATTTTCTTAAGGCCATTTCACAAAAATGAAGTGGTCCTTTTTTATT
Organism: uncultured Clostridium sp.; assembly: GCA_900544905.1. Lineage (GTDB taxonomy): Bacteria > Bacillota > Clostridia > Lachnospirales > Lachnospiraceae > CAG-590. The sequence goes on along the minus strand of UQXF01000127.1, from coordinate 4,954 downwards.
TTCAAAATACAGTTCTATCACTTTATATATAGAAAAAAGCACTGTCTCATCGAGCAATGACCAGACAACGCTTTCTCCTGTCAATTCTAATTTATGTCTGATGCATCTGTTACTTCATCTGCAGCAATTCCTTTTTCTGCTTTCAGTTTTTTATTTGCATCTTCTACATTCATTCTTGAAAGTACAAACATAATCAATACATCAAAGATTAACGGAAGCCAAAGATACATAAACTGCATCATATCAAGTGCAGACTGCGGCTGAGTTGCATTTGTTCCGACATATCCACTGAACTCAAGCATCCATCCAACAACAGCGGTTCCAATACCTCCACCGATTTTTACACCAAGAGAAGTACAAGAGTACATCGTTCCGTCAATTCTCTTTCCCTGTGTAAGATAAGTGTATTCAGAGCAGGATGCGATAACTGCATTCATATCTCCCTGCCATGGTCCCTGACCTAAGGCTGCAAGAGCTGTAAATGCCATCATCAGCGGAACACTGCCCATATATCCGGCAACAACAACAAGTGCTCTACCGATGACTGCTAAGACGTAACCTCTTAAGTTCAGTTTATACATACCTTTCCACTTACCAACTAATGTCGGTGTGAAAATCAGGGCAATGATCAGTGGAATATTTACTGCCCATGCAAATTGTCCAAACAAATTCTTATTTTTCAGTACCCATGTCATGTAATAAATGCCAGCTCCAATCATGGCACCATATAACTGCTGTAAAATATATGTTCCACAAATCATCATGTAATATTTGTTTTTAACAAGAAGCTTGAATGCCTGTACCATTCCGTACTTTTCATTATCATCCTTTACTTCTCCTTCGTTAAGTTCTTCCTCAGGAAGTTCCTTAACAGAAAGTGCTGAAATCGTATTTACGACAAGACCAATGATTGCATAGATAATAGCAACCGTTCTCCATGCTGCAGCATCTCCACCACATTTATCTACAAATCCAACTGTAATTGCCTGAATCAGAAGACTTGTTGAAAACGCAAAAATAAAACGGTAAGATCCCATCTGCACACGCTCTTTGCTGTTCTTTGTAATCAGTGACGTAAGTGCTGAATAAGCAATATTGTTTGCTGTATAAAACACACCATTTAACAGTGTATAAGAAATAAAGAACCATGCATATTTAGCCGTTGTTCCCAAGCTGACTGGTACTGCAAAACAGCAGACCAGCGTAATGGCACAACCAATATATCCATATAGCATCCAGGGTTTCGCTTTTCCCATTTTACTGTGTGTTTTGTCAATCATTGATCCAAAAAATATATCCGTAAAACCATCAAATAGTTTTGATACGGCAATCAGGGTACCTACGACACCTGCAGCAAGTCCTACTGAGTCCGTCAAATAGACCATCATAAAAGATGTCAGGAACGCATAGACTACATTACCTGCAATATCGCCTGATCCATATCCAATTTTGTTATACCATTTCAAATACTTTTTTTCTTCCATCGAATTTCTTTGCTCCTCATCTTCATCGCACTTAGAATTTCAAGATGTCTAACAGAGTATGATGTCTAATTCTAGTTTTTTCTCTGTTTTTGTCTGATTGCTCTGTATATCCGGACTTTACATAACAATCAGACTCTCTTTCCTTGTTTACGGGTTACATGAAACTTTATTATCCCTTTACATACGGTATCAGCGTAAACTGGAACCGGAATAATACATCATCAAATCGGTACTGCTCCAATACAACTGGACCACAACTGTTAGAACCAATGCCATTTAGTGCATAGTCAACACAAAATACTACACTATCTGATTCTGTCAGTTCATAATTATGCGTTTTCTCCTCAAGTTCTTCCTGCGTATAATAAGAAGCATTGAATGAGAAGGCATTTTCCGCAGAGACCACAATTCCATATCGGCTGTTGTTAAGCTCTACATATTCACAATCATAATGGCTTCCATTTTCCTGTGGGCGAATATAATCCTCATGCAAATCATCTACATTTGCCTGATACAAACCGTGGCTCGCAGCCTGATGTTTGTCACAATAGCTTTCCTGTGGTCCCATTCCAAAGTATCGTGCAGCTGAAAGTTTTTTATCCAGGAACATCCTCACACCAAATCTTGGCAGGTCCGGAAATTCATCATCTTTTGTTACTGCAATATCTGCATCAATCTTTCCAGCAGCTTCTATTTTCCATGTGATCGTCACATCAAGAATCTTCTGTACTGTCTCTGCCACAACGGATGCATGGCTTGTAATTTTCACACCATGCTTTCCCTGCACGACCTCTGTCGCGTAAGCTCTTGTATAAGCTTTATCATAATGGGCTTTCTTCCATTCAGACTTGATATACATATCATTATCTGTTGGTGCCCTCCAGATATTTAATTCCATCGGGTGGTTCAGATATTCCCGACCTGCAAATTTCATCTCTGTAAAAAGTGCAGTCCGTCGGTCGATTGTATATGCGAATTCACGACCTTTGATATGAATCTGTGTATCATCTTCACTCACCTGTAATTCAGAATCCGTCACTGTTTTTTCAACCCATTTTTCTGCTAACTGGCATTTGGCATCCTTCTGGCTTACTTCGATCTCATCAAATCCAAGGATATAATCTTCTTCCAGCAGAGGCATTTCTTTTTTCAGGTGGTAAGTGAGTTTTAAATAACATTTTCCATTTTCCGGAACGTTGACCTGCAGGTTTGTTTTTCCTTCACTATGTGGTACCACAGATACTTCAGCAAGTTTTCCTTTCCCAATCAAAAGTCCATCCTGTGTCAATTCATAGCTGATTTTCACATAATCTTTCAGATTATCAAAATCCATGTAGTTATGAAGCACCAGTTCTCCGCTTTCTTTGTCATAGGAAATAACCCTTGCCGGGCGATAAACATTCTTGTATTCCAAAAGTCCTGTATGTACCGTTCTGTCCGGATATACTAATCCATCCATACAGAAGTTGCCATCATGAATTTCTTCGCCATGGTCGCCCCCATAAGCATATATAGTCTTTCCATTCTCAGCAGTTCCATGAGCAATCGCATGGTCACACCATTCCCAGACAAAGCCGCCGCACATTTTATCATTATCCTGAATCATCTGGAAGTAATCTTCAAAATCTCCAGGTCCGTTTCCCATACTGTGACAGTACTCTACCAAAAGGAAGGGTTTGCTTCCATCTTTATCCAGATATTCCTGAATTTCAGAAAGCGCTGGGTACATCCGGCTGTACACATCCAGATTGCTGTAATCATATGTTTCATCATAATTACGGTATCTTGCACTCTCATATTGTGTGATACGGTCTGGATCAAAATTCTTTGTCCATTCCAGTGCTTTTTCAAAGTTGCAGCCATAAGCACTCTCATTTCCCATTGACCACATAACAATACAGAAACGGTTTTTGTCACGTTCCACCATGAGTTTTACGCGATCAACGATTGCCTCTTCCCATACCGGATCATCTGCAATCTTCTCATTCCATCGTTTGAACCGATTGTAATCGGTGTCTTCTTTTCTGTAGATCATAAATGGACCATGAGCTTCAATATCTGCTTCATCTATTACCATGAATCCATACTTGTCACACATTTCATAGAAAAATGGTGCGTTCGGATAGTGGCTGGAACGGATCGCATTAAAATTATGCTGCTTCATTAACGTAAGATCGGTTGTAATCTGTTCCGGATTGATTGTAAATCCAGTAACCGGATCAGAATCATGTCGATTGACACCACGGAATTTAATCTTCTGTCCATTTAAATAAATAACCTGGTCTTTAATCTCTATCTTTCTTAATGCAATGTGATCTACAATTACTTCATTCTCTGTTTCAAGAATCAGTTTATATAGATATGGATTTTCTGTATTCCAAAGTTCCGGACTTGCGATTTCTAATACAGCTGTTCCTTCTTCAGCAATACTTCCTAGTGCTACAACTGCTCCGTTTCTATCTTCAATCGAAATTTTTACATTTAACGGAGAGTAGAATTTCATTTCAATTTCTACTTTCGCAAGCATATCCTCAATTCTTGTTTTAATATGATAATCACTGATTGCCTGTTTTGGGCGTTTCAAAATGTACACATCCCGGAAAATACCACTCATACGGAATTTGTCCTGATCTTCCAAATAGGAACCATCACACCACTTCATGACCAGAACCGCTATGCTGTTCTCTCCGTCCCGAAGGAGGTCGGTGATATCAAACTCACTGGTCATATGAGAAACCTGGCTATACCCTACATAAGAGCCATTGATCCATACATAAAAGCAACTGTCTACTCCTTCAAAATTCAAGAAAGCTTTTGGTGCATTTTCATCTTTGTGATAAACAAAGGTATGTGCATATGTTCCACATGGAATATCCTGTGGTACATACGGTGGATCAAATGGGAACGGATACCTGATGTTTGTATACTGATGTGTGTCATATCCTGCCATCTGCCATACACTCGGAACCTGAATCTCATCAAAATTTTCTGTATCATAATCTTTCTCAAAGAAGGGTTCCTGAACATCATAGATACTGTTAAAATACTGGAACTTCCAAGTTCCGTTCAATAACTGCATTCGGTCTGACTCTTCCCTGTGCTCCACCAGGTTATCCATTCTTTTGGATGCCGGAATAAAATAGGCTCTGGCTGGCATTGTATTTTCATGCAGTACGCTTAAATCCTCATAATAACGTGGTACAATCATAAATAACTCTCCTTTAATACATATACATTTTTTTGCACTTTGTTTTTCCACAGCAAACCTTGTCTTTTACTTTTATGTTTACGCTTCTCTGTTTTGCTATATATATCTTATCTTAATCTGCAAAACATGTCTATGAATTGGATTAGACAAAATATGCACTAAATGATACAATAACAAAAAAAGGAAAAGAGGTGCTACCATATGTATATGAATACCTGTCTCTTATACACATCTCCGAGCCCACGAGACTCGACGTCATCTC
>UQXF01000126.1 GCA_900544905.1 uncultured Clostridium sp. | reverse complement strand
CATCAAGCTGTAATACTCCTGCAAAAGTACTCTCCGGCTGTTTTCTGGATACTCCGGCATAATTATTCAGTGCAAACATCTGACCCAGGAATGGTTCCTTTAATAGGCGAATAAGAAGCTGATATTCACTTGTATCATCAAAATCACCGGTTGAATCACAAATCTTTATCAAGATATCTGCATCTTTCATCACAACAACGTTTCTCTCAGTTGCATCCATATCCCGCTTGTGATAAATGCATTTATTATAATCATCTTTTTTAATATAATGATATTGTTCATCCGGAATTTTTGTTCCACGCTCATCCATTATTTTGCAAAGATTAGCAACACAAGTATAAAACAATTCAAGCAATGAGAGGTTTCTGATATTTGCAGCAACCATTAAACTGTCCATACGTTGTTTATCCGGAGTGATATCCATAAAATCAGATATTTCTTTTGCCATTTTTACAACACATTCATGAATAAGATCAACATCATGCTCTGTTTCCTCTTACTCTAAACCTGCTGAGGGTTCTGTCACTAATTGGCTGCTCTTCAAAACTGGTTGTGTGCAGTGCATACTGATAGCGGATATCAAATGCCATAGCTTCAACGATCTCATCGTCAGTAACATTAAGAGCTTCTTTAAGAATCAGTGCCCCAACAATCACATTGACCGGAGTATTAGGTCTGGATGCTTTTTTACTGTAAAGAACAGAAAAAATATTTTCATCAATAGCAGGAAAAACTTTGTCTGCAAAAGTATTTGCCCATGATTTTTCTAACATTCGTTTTTCGCGTTCTGTAAGATTAAAAGTACTGTCTAAAACAGTAAGCTGTTGATTATCATTTTTAACAAAAGACATATAGATCACCTCATAAAATGCTACCTACATTTTACCAAAGAATCCAATGTTTTTACATATCGTGTTAAGTTTTCAAGGTACAAATTTATATCAAAGGCTATAAACCTTTTGACACCCTAATCTTTTATTTTATCTTCTCCGGAGCAGTTTTTTACACTGGCTTACAGGTGCATCCGATTCCCAGTCCATCCGGACCGATATGACAGGACAAACCGAAGGAAAGTTTATCACACATGACTTCCATTCCCGGGAAACTTTCTTTAATCTGGTTTACCCATTCTTCTGTCACTTCATCGGTACTGCTGGACGCCGCCATCAGGTACACTTTACCCGCAGCATATTCTTCTCGGAAATTCGTTTCCAGCTCATGCTTCATTGCATCGATCATAACTTTACGTGATTTCTTCATACCACGGCATTTCTGGTAGATATCAAGCTTTCCTGTGCTGAAATGCATAACAGGTTTGATATTCAGGACATCTGCTGCCAAAGCTGTCACAGAGCTGACTCTTCCTCCTTTTTTGAGATATTTCAGTGTGCTGAGCCCGATATAAATTGTCATTTTTTCTCTGGTTTCTTCAAGAATTTTCTTGATTTCGACTACACTGTATCCTTCTTCTGCCATTTCTACTGCATCAAGAACAGAACGATGCATCGGGGTTGCCACACGACCGTTATCTACGACAAACACCTTACCGGCAAATTCATCTTCATTTGCCATGGCTTCTGCTGTCATACAGGACCCACTTAAAGCACTACTAAGAGGAATATAAACAATCTCCTCATATTCTTTCAGCATCTCTTTCCACATATCCATAACTTCTGTTGGTGACGGCTGAGATGTAGATACATCTACGCCCTTTCGAAGCATATCATAAAATTCATCTCTGGAAAGATCTACTCCTTCACGATACACTTTCTCTCCGATATAAAAGGGCATCGGTAGTACCTTAATTCCGAGTCTCTGCGCTTCTTCGCTCAAAATTCCACTGTGGCTGTCTGTCATGATTCCTATTTTCTTCATAATATCTTCTTCCTTTGTAATCTATTTTTATAACGTCTTAATAATCGGCATTACACTTCATTTATATTTGTATCATATCATTATTTTTCATTCGGCAAAATAAAGGATGACGCAATTTCCTCCTCCGCATACTCTTCCACATCCGTTCTCGTTACTCGTTTTATATGTTGTTTTTTTAGGCGCAGATATACGAACTCCCGGAATATAGTATAAAATACCGATACAAGTGGAATGAAAATCAGCATACCTATAATTCCCATAAGATTTCCGCCGATTGTAACTGCCGCCAGTACCCAAATTGATGGAAGTCCTACTGATCCGCCAACCACATGAGGATAGATCAGATTACCTTCTATCTGCTGCAAAAGCAGAAAAACTATAATAAATAAAACTGCCTGTTTTGGATTTACCATAAAGATCAGAAAACTTCCCACGGCACAGCCAATAAAGGCTCCAAAGATAGGAACCAATGCGGTAAACGCGATCAAAATTCCAATTAAAAGTGCATATGGCATTTTTAAAATACTTAGCGTGATAACAAACATCATTCCGAGAATTACTGCTTCCAGACACTGCCCTGCAAGAAAATTTGCAAATGTCCGATATGTCAGCGAACATATGTTAAGAATTGCATCTGCTTTTTGTTTTGGAATAAAAGCGAAAATCACTTTTCTTACCTGTAAATGTAATTTTTCCTTCTGAAAAAGAATATAGCATGCAAAGGAAAACGAAATAAAAAAGGTCGCTAATCCACTGGCAATGGAACCTACTGCTGACATCGTCGTATTCATCATATTTCCGACTCCGTTTCCAAGAAGACTTATTCCCCATTTAATTGCCTGATCAGGCTGAAACTGCAGCTGATCTACCAATTTCATAATATCCTGATTATCATGTGAAAATTCCCGAATCCAGTTTTGCATCTGTGGAATAAAATCTGAAATACTCGTCATCAGATTTCCCATGGTCTGTGTAAGCTGTGGAATCACACCAAACATTACCAATACCATTACACCTGCTGCCAATATAATTGTAAGAAGCAGGCTTATCGGTCTCGCAGCTTTTTTTCCTATTTTATTATTTTCTTTTATCTTTCCGAGCATTTTCTTTTCCAGGAAACTCATTGGTACATTAATCACAAAGGCAATTGCACCACCAAGCGCAAAAGGAAACACAATTTTCCATATTGACTTCAGCACTTCAATCACCACATCGAATTTCCACAAAGCAACTACAAGAAATGCCGTAAACACAATCAGTTCTCGAATTTTTTTCATAGAACATCTACTTAAATCCACTATCTTTCCCCTATTTTTCTTAGTTTCATACGTATACACTTAAGTAATTGAATAATCAGAAGGCTTGCAAAAGCATATAAATATACACATCCAAGCTGCATCAGATTCAACGTTTCCACTTTGAATAAGTTATGGAAACCAGGAACCGTCAGTACTGTTGTAATGAGTACTGCACCTAACACAAATGCTCCCTGAAGCCACTTGTTATGAAAGAGACCTTTTGTAAAAATGACCGGATGATCTGATTTGCAATTATATCCATGAAACAAACGTGCCAGACAAAGAGTTCCAAAAGCATACGTGCTTCCAAGCAATGTACCATTCTGGTTGTATCCTGTCAAAAAACTGATCATTGTCATTGCTCCAATTACCAAACCTTCCAGACCGATTTTGCTAAGAAAATCTTTTGTCAATATCGACTCATCTGCCAATCTCGGTTTTTCACTCATCACTTCACTTCTATCCGGCTCTAAGCCTAACGCAATTGCCGGAAGACTATCCGTCAAAAGATTAATGAAGAGTAAATGTACTGGTGCAAATGGCACCGGAAGTCCTGCAACCGATGAACAAAGAACGGTTAAAATTGCTCCGAAATTTCCTGACAAAAGAAACTGTATCGCATACTTGATATTCTGATATAAGTTTCGTCCATTTTCCACTGCTTTTACGATTGTTGCAAAGTTATCATCTGTAAGTACCATCGCTGCTGCATCTTTCGCAACTTCCGTTCCGGTCATTCCCATTGCAACACCAATATCTGCCTGCTTTAATGCCGGTGCATCATTGACACCGTCTCCTGTCATTGCCACAATCATTCCTCTTTCCTGCCATGCCCGAACAATGCGAATTTTATGTTCCGGTGACACTCTTGCATACACAGAAATATTTGAGACAAATTCTTTGAGTTCCTCGTCACTCATATTTTCTATATCTGCCCCTTCACAGGCTTCCGATAAATCATGTAATATTCCAACTCTCTTTGCAATTGCTGCTGCTGTAATTTTATGATCTCCGGTGATCATAACCGGTCGAATTCCCGCTTTTATACATTCCGCTACCGCAGCTTTTGATTCTTCTCTCGGAGGATCCATCATCGCAATCAAACCAAGAAATACTAAGTGATCCTCATCTTGTATCGTTAATGTGTGATTCTTAGGAATTTCACGATAGGTAAAAGCCAATACTCTTAAACCTTCCATCGAAAATTCCTGATTTTGACGTTGTATTTTTTCTTTATCTTCCTCAGTAATTTTTCGAATTCCCTCTTTCGTCCAGATTTGCTCTGTACGTTCCAGGAGCTTGTCGACTGCACCTTTTACAATCATTTGATTTTTACCATCTATCAGGTGAAGTGTTGACATCATCTTTCGATCACTGTCAAATGGCAGTTCTCCATTTCTTGGATAAAGCTTTCTTACGCTTGCCGCCTCTATCCCATATCGACTTCCAAGATTAATCAATGCTGTTTCTGTTGGATCTCCAATTTCTACTCCATTTTCATTTGTCGAATCATTACATAGAATACTGTAATTTAAAAGACATTTTTGTGCCTGATCTGATATATCAATTGCCTCTGCTGAAATTCTTTTTCCATCTATATAATAATCTTCAACCGTCATTTTATTCTGTGTGAGCGTTCCTGTCTTATCCGAACAAATAATAGAAACACTTCCAAGTCCTTCTACCGCCTGTAGTTTACGAATGATTGCATGCTCTTTTGCCATCTTCTGTGTTCCGAAAGAAAGTACAATTGTCACGATAGAACTTAGCGCTTCAGGAATTGCTGCTACTGCAAGTGCTACTGCAAACATAAATGCACTGCTGATCTTTTCACCGCGGAACACATTTATTGCAAATAAGAGTCCGCAAAATACCAGAATCATAATAGAAAGCTTCTTTCCAAAGACTTCCAAACTCACCTGAAGTGGTGTCTGTTTTTCCGAAGTTGACTTCAAAAGTCCTGCAATCTTTCCAACTTCTGTCTGCATTCCTATATCCGTTACAACAGCTTTCCCACGCCCATACGTTACAAAACTACCGGAAAATAACATATTTGTCCGATCACCAAGTGGCGCTTCCGTCAATATTGTATCCATGTTTTTCTCAACTGCAAGACTTTCTCCTGTAAGAGCACTCTCATCAATCTTAAGACTTGCATTTTCAATCAGTCTTCCATCAGCCGGAATCATATCTCCTGCTTCAAGCAGTATCACATCTCCAACAACCAGTTCTCTTGCCGGAATTTGAACGACTGTACCATCACGCAATACTTTTGCCTCCGGGCCAGAAAGATTCTTTAAACTCTGCAGAGATTGTTCTGCTTTTACCGTCTGTATTGTTCCCAAGATTGCATTGATCGTAATAACCGTCACGATAACTGCCGCACTTTCCACATCTCCAAGCATACCAGATATGATTGCTGATGCAATTAGAATCAGTACAAGAAAATCCTTATACTGTTCAAAGAAAATCTGCAGGATACCTTTCTTCTTTCCTTCTGTAAGTTCATTCCACCCACACTTTTCTCTGGATCTTTTCACCTGTTCACTCGTAAGCCCAGATTTCTTGCCATTCACCCTTTCAAGAACCTCTTCTACCGTCTGCTGATAAATTTCCTTCATCACTTCCGCCTCCTCGTTCTCCTAAATATTTTTCTAGTCATTGCAATATAAAATTGCTTATACAGTCTCTCCCTTAAGAGTCCTGGTATTCTGGATAATATACAGAGCGACCGATATGACCATCATTATAGCGCACAAACCAATCAACAGATCTGATACCATCGGTGTAATGTGGAACCATATAATATGCACCGCTGCAGTTCCATATAATAAAAAGGTTACTATCTTTCCATGCCAGTCTGCACCATGTACTTTTCCTGTCTTTCGTATCACAAGACATCCACTGACTACCATATACAGCTCCTTACCTGCCATTATTACGATTAAAAGAAGCATATGCGGAAAACGAGTAAACAGACAGATTAACATCGCTGCCTGTGTCAGCTTATCAGCCACCGGATCAAGTATTTTTCCTAAATTACTAATCCTATGGAATCTTCTTGCGATATATCCATCAGCAAGATCCGTAAGACCAGACAGCAATAAGATTTCACCAGCTAACAGAGGATTTTTCTTTACACAATAACTCCATATAATTACCGGAATCAGACAAAGCCGAAAAAAGAAAGAAGATTAGGAACCGTAATAATTCTATTCAAATTTTCTTCCTGATTCACTTCACTCTGCAT
>UQXF01000125.1 GCA_900544905.1 uncultured Clostridium sp. | reverse complement strand
ATATTAGACAATATTATAATTGATTCCCGCCCTTGTTTTGTAAATTTACTTTAATTTATTCTTTATCTTTTTGAAGCCCCGTCTTACCGGATGCTTAATAATATCCCTGAGATTCTCTATTTCCCTTTTCTGCTCCTGCAATTGCTTTTCCAGCTTTTGCTCCAATGTCAAAAAAGAGGTTCCCATAAACAGTATGATATCCTCCAGCATTTCCTCATTATCCGGAGTCCATTTTTGCTCAGCGCTGTATTCAAAAGGAAATAAATCCTCTTCTTCCATTTCCATATATGCTTTCCCAATCAGCCGGTTTCCCTCCCTGTATTTTTCATAGAGCTCCTCTGCCTCCTGTCTGGAAAACATACTGTACTTTTCATTATCCCTTTTGCTGTTGGAATTATGCGCCAGTATATTCTGAAACATCCAGTTACTGCGTGCATCCAAATCCGGAAGCTTATTTAAAATCCGTTTTATTTCCGCATTGTTCTTTGTAAGACTTCTGTTAAGCGTCTTTGCCCGAACCTTATATGCCTCCGAATATTGAAGACCGACAGCATTAACAAAATCCTCACAAACAGAACCACCAACAAAAAATTCCTTATCAAACCGCCGGACAATCAGATTTTCTTCTCCGATATACGCTGAAATGTTATGCAGCATATCATAATAATCCAGATGCACAATTGGCATCTGCGTTGTCATTTCCTCCCAGGATAAAACACACTCCCGGTAAAGACCCTCTTTAATTCTCTGGCTCCACCAGGAAAACAGAAAATCATCCTGCCTGCGGAGATAAACAATGACCTTAGTGGTAAAATGATTGGCATTCATCTCCCGTCTCAGCTTTGCCCAGACATTGTCTGCATCCCGGAAGCCGCAGTTCCACAAACCCTCATCGGATAAAATTACATTATCATATGTCTCAAAGGTGTTATAAAGTATTTCAAAGCCTTCCTTAAAATACTGCTTTTCCTTCTCGATATCCCGTTCTCCATTTTCATCCGTAACCCTTCCGAACATAAAATGTGCAGTGCGAAGCCGGCTCGCATTCCGGTACCGGAAGGGCATTATGGGATAACAATATCCCTGACGGTTCAACTCCTCCTGATTGTCGGAACAGAAATTTTGCAAAACAGTTGTGGCTGTTCTCGGCATTCCTATATGCAAATAAAGCGTTTTCATGTCTAATCCTCCTTCTCAAATTACAATCCTTACTGCCACAATCCCCGCTTGACAAGGATTTTCTTTTCCAGCACAGTAAAAAAACACTTATCGATTATAATTCCCACTACAACAATAACCAGCATCACCAGCATAACCTGATTAATGTCTGCCAAATCCCGTCCCATAATCAATGTCTGGCCAAGCCCAATCGACGTTGTCATGACCTCACCCGCCATAAGCGCTCTCCATGCAAAGGACCATCCCTGCTTAAGACCAGATACCAGCTCCGGCAGACATGCCGGAAAAATAACATGCCAGTAGAGCTGCCGTTTGCCCGCTCCCATGGTGAGTGCCGCCTTAATATAGATTGGCTGTACATTTTTTATTGCATTATCTACCGAAATTGCAATACCAAAGGCAGAGCCCATTACCACAACAAACAAAATTGCTTTTGTTGACAAGCCAAACCATAAAATAGAAAAAGGCACCCAGCACACACTGGGAAGCGTCTGTATGCCCAGAACCACAGGCTTTAAATTTTTCTGTAAATAGCGGAAATGATTGATGAGAAGTCCCAGAATCAGTCCCACCACCACTGCAATCGCATATCCGGTGATTCCCCTTAACAGAGAATTACCGACTGCTGATAACAGAGTGCCGTCGCTGCAAAGCTCAACAAACCGCTCTCCGACTCCCAGTGGGGAGGGTACGGCATAAGGCTTACAAAAAGCAAATATATCCACACTTACCCAGTAAAAGAGCTGCCAGAGCAGAATCAAAATACATAAAAATATAAAAACTCCCATCCTAAATCGCCTCCCCTCGGATTTCCTCCAAAATCCGGTGCCTCAAATCTACAAATTCCGGTGAATATACATGCCGGGGACGCTGCAGCTTAACATCAATAATATCCATCTGCTTTTCCGGATTAGGGGAGAGCACCACCACCCGGTCGCCAAGATACACAGCCTCTTCTACACTATGGGTAATAAAAAATATGGTACGCCCTGTCTGCTGCCAGATTCTTTGAAGCTCTTCCCGTAGCTTATTTGAAGTCTGCTTGTCCAGTGCGGAAAACGGTTCATCCATCAAAAGAACAGAGGAATCCATTGTGAGTGCCCTTGCAAGTGCCGTCCGCTGACGCATCCCACCGGATATCTGATGAATCGGATAGTCTCTATACTCGGACAAGCCTACCATTTCCAGATAATATGCCGCCTTTTCCTCCTGGATTTCCCTTGATGCGCCTGCTAATTTCAGCCCAAATTTTACATTTTCGATTACGGTAAGCCATGGATACAGGCCATGCTCCTGAAACATTACCGTCCGGTCAGCTCCCGGTCCGGTAATCTCTTTTCCGTCCAGAAGAATCCGCCCGCTGGTGGGCGTAATCAGTCCCGCAACCAGATTCAGCAGCGTACTCTTTCCGCATCCGGATACTCCGACAATACATATAAACTCACCGTTTGCCACCTCCAGATTAATTTCATTCAGGGTTGCCGCTTCATTATTATCATAATGCTTGCAAAGATTTTCAATTACTAATGACATGCTGCTCCTCCACTACTCTGCGAACAGGTTCTTTTCCTCCGGCACCTCTTTAATAAAGTCCTCCTGCCGGCTTATCTGTGCAAATCCCATAAGGGATTCCCTGTTAAGCTCTGTCGCCACACCAATCCGTTCAAATGCCTGCCTGATAACCGATTCACTTAAGGCTTTTCCGGTAGCCTGCTGCAGTTCTTCGTTGATTGTCTTAAGAGCTGTCTCTTTATCCTCTTCGATTCTTCCGGCAGCCGCCTCATGCTCTGCCAAAAACGCTTCCACCAGCTCCGGATTCTCTTCCATAAACTCTTTGCGCACAACCACCACTGCCACATCATATTTTCCGTCCATATAGATTTCATCATAATCCAGCAGTATTTCCGCCCCCTGCTCTAACAGGGTTGCTCCCCATGGTTCCGGAACCAGTGCTGCATCAATATCCCCCCGGTCCATCATATTCGCAACATCCGCATTGGCAACCGCACTCACCGTCACATCGCCGCCTTCCTCCACGGTTTTAAGACCATTTTCCTCCATCAGATGCAGAAGACATAAATGCTGTGTATTTCCAATCTGGGGAATTGCTACGGTTTTTCCTGCCAGGTCTGCTACTGTTTCAATTCCGGCATCTTTTCGTTTCACCAAAACTGCACCGCCCTGAGACGCACCGGATAACACCACCACGTCACCGTTTGACTTTACATTTGCGCTGATTGCCGGAACCGGACCGATATATCCAATATCAATATCTCCCGAAAACAGCGCTTCCACCTCTGCCGGACCGGCATTAAAGGCTGTCCAGTTAACCTGCACACCCTCCGGGACACTGTCCTCTAAGGTTCCCTCTGCCTTCATCAGCAATGCCTGTGCATGGGTTATATTGTTAAAATAACCCACATTTATTCGTTCCGTATTCTCACTGGCTCCACATCCCGTTATTCCTGCCGCCACAAAAATAAGCACTCCGGATAACAGCCATTTCTTCCATTTTCTCATACTCTCTTACTCCTCTGACGCATTTTTATCTACAAATACCGCTCTAACATCTGCATGATTTTGTCCGTACACTCATCAATATCGTATTTGCTTGTATCAATCACAATCTCTGCCCTTTCCGGCTTCTCATAAGGACTGGATATTCCTGTAAAATCACTGATTTTCCCGGCTCTTGCCCTCTGGTAGAGTCCCTTTACATCTCTTTTTTCACATTCTTCTAACGGTGTACTCACATAGACCTCTATAAACCGGTCTCCCACAATATCTCTTGCCACCCTCCTGTCTGACCGGTACGGTGAGATAAAGGAGGTTATCACAATCAGACCCGCATCATTCATAAGCCTTGCAACCTCTGCCACCCGTCTGATATTTTCAATCCGGTCATTTTCCTTAAAGCCCAAATCCCTGTTCAAGCCCATGCGGATGTTATCCCCGTCAAGAAGCATTGTATGCTTTCCCATGGAAATCAGTCTCTTTTCCAGTTCATTTGCCAAAGTAGACTTTCCCGCCCCGGAAAGACCTGTCATCCAGACCGTCATTGCCTTTTGCTGCAGCTGGTTTTCCCGTATCTGTCTCGTAATATCCATCTCATGCCATTTTATATTATTATTCCGGGCTAACGGCTGCTGCACAATACCTCCTGCAGAAGTTTTATTTGATACCCGGTCAATCAGAATAAAAGAGCCCAGCTCCTTATTTTTGGAAAACCGGTCAAAAACAATCCTGCTGCCTGTTGATATCTCACAGCTTGCCAGCTCATTCTTGTATATGGTATCCGCATATACCTCCGCACCGGAATTTACATCAATCTTATATTTTATACGCATAACAGTAGCCGGTATCAGCTGTGTCCCCAGCTTTAACAAAAAATTCTTTCCCTCCACAAGACTGCTCTCATCCATCCACAGCAGAGATGCCTCAAATAAGGAGCCCGTCTCCGGCTCTGCCTCCTTTTGCAGAACACAACCTCTGGAAATATCTACCTCCGTATCCAGCGAAACCGTAACCGCATAACCCTTTTCGCTTTCCTGTACCTCAGTGCTTCCCTGCAGGATATTTGTGACCACCGCCTTTTCCCCACTTGGCATCACCGTAACCTCATCACCTACCGATATTCTGCCGGAAGCAATCTGACCCTGAAAGCCCCGAAAGCTCCTGTCCGGACGGCAAACCCTCTGGATTGGCATTGTAAAGCCCTGCTCTGATTCCTTCTCCGTCACATCTATCTGCTCCAAATAGGAGAGCAGCGTAGTTCCCGTATACCAGCGCATATTCTCTGATTTTCTGACAATGTTATCTCCCTCCGTAGCCGAAACTGGAATAATACACAGCGAATCATAATCAAATTCTGCCATTAAAATCTTAATATGCTTTTGTATCTTATTGAATTTCGACTGCTCATAATAAATCGTATCCATTTTATTTACAGCAAATACAAAATGCTTTATTCCCATAAGTGCGCAAATCCTTGCATGCCGCTTTGTCTGCACCTGTACATCCTGGCTGGCATCCACTAAAATCACTGCCAGGGAAGCAAAGGATGCTCCCACTGCCATATTCCGGGTATATTCCTCATGCCCCGGCGTATCTGCCACAATAAAGCTTCTGTTTTCTGTTGAAAAATACCGGTAGGCAACATCAATGGTTATTCCCTGTTCCCGCTCTGCCATCAAACCATCCAGCAAAAGAGAATAGTCTATTTTTCCCTCTCTGGAACCAATCCTGGAGTCTAAAACCAGCGCTTTTTCCTGGTCTGCAAAAATCAGTTTTGCATCATACAGCAAATGTCCAATTAATGTGGATTTTCCGTCATCCACACTGCCACAGGTTATAAATTTAAGAAGCTTATCATTCATATTAAAAATATCCTTCCCTTTTTCTTTTTTCCATGCTGGCAGCTCCGCCATCCGAATCAATTACACGGCTCGTCCTCTCTGATTCCACGGAAGCCAGCGTTTCTTCAATAATTTCATCCAGCGTAACAGCATTGGACTCCACTGCTCCGGAAAGGGGATAACAGCCCAGCGTCCGGAATCTGACCATTTTCTGTTCCACCTTTTCCCCCGGTCTTAACCGCATTCGTTCATCATCCACCATAATCAGGTTTCCGTCCCGGCTGACAACGGGGCGCATCGCAGAATAATACAGGGAAACAATGGGTATATTCTCTCTCTTAATGTACTGCCATATGTCTTTTTCCGTCCAGTTTGATAGAGGAAATACCCTTATGCTCTCTCCTTTTTTTATCTGGGTGTTGTAAAGCTTCCACAGCTCCGGTCTCTGGTTCTTCGGGTCCCATGCATGGTTTTCATTCCGAAAGGAAAAGATTCTCTCCTTGGCTCTGGATTTTTCCTCGTCTCTTCTTCCTCCGCCAAAGGCTGCTGTAAATCCGTATTTATCAAGCGCCTGCTTAAGCGCCTGGGTCTTCATGATATCCGTATATGCTGCACCATGGTCAAAGGGATTGATTCCCTGGCGCACCCCCTCCTCATTAATGTATTCCAGCATTTCTATGCCGAGCCTCTTTGCAGTCTCGTCCCGAAAGGCTATCATTTCTTTAAATTTCCAGGTTGTATTCACATGTAAAAACGGAAACGGGGGTTTTTCCGGATAAAATGCCTTAAATGCAAGATGCAGCATAACAGATGAGTCTTTTCCAATCGAATATAACATGACAGGCTTCTCACATTCTGCGGCTACCTCCCGCATAATATAGATTGCCTCAGATTCTAATTCATCCAAATGATTCATACCTGTCTCTTATACACATCTGACGCTGCCGACGATCTTACGCGTGTAGA
>UQXF01000124.1 GCA_900544905.1 uncultured Clostridium sp. | reverse complement strand
ATCTACACGCGTAAGATCGTCGGCAGCGTCAGATGTGTATAAGAGACAGATATATCTATTTGCCCCAATAGTCTATTGACACATTTTACATATTTGCACCAATATATTCTGTTTATTTTTATATTTACTCCAATAGAAAAATACGCTATAATTCATGTAGAGTGGGGAATGTGTATCTTATTTACCCTCCACACAATCAGATTGGAGATTACAAACATGCCGATTTCAAAAGCCCAGCAAAGAGCTGTAAATAAATATGTAAAAAACAACTACGACAGAGTCAATGTTACTTTCCCCAAGGGCAGAAAAGACGAATTAAAAGCACATGCCGTCGGAAGGGGAGAATCCCTCAATGCATTTATCAACCGTGCAATTGATGAGGCACTGGAACGGGATAATGGAAATAAACCATCCTGACTGGTACTACAATTAGTATAATATACATGTACATGTATTTCAATAGTATCATTTTACAAACATGTACATGTATTTAGGCATATTTTTGTTACCTTTGCACAGTATAAAAGATTATCCATACAAAATTAAAAAAAACAAATATTTTGCTAAACAAGTTTTTAAAAAGGAGATATATAATGTCATTAACTGAAAGCCAAAAACAGGCACGTTATAATTATGCAAAGAAATCACTAAAACGCATTCCATTAGATGTTCAAAAAAACAAATATGAGGAAATCCGTACTGCCGCCCAGAACGCCGGAGAATCCGTTAACGGATATATCAAAAAAGCCATTGACATGCGAATGGCGGAGGATAGAAAAGACACGCTTTGAAGTTACATGCTATACGTTTCAGGATAGCATAAAGATAAATATTTATAACTACCTGTTCATTAATCTTACAGAATTACAGCCATAACCTTTCTCTCTAAATGCCGGGAATCACATTTTGTGCATTTCCCGGCATTTATTTTTTCCTTGTTTTTATTTTTCCTATTGACAACTTTCTTTGTCAATGATATGATTCATATGACAAATAAATTTGTCATTTTGCAAATTTTTTATGTCAATTTAATTTAGGAGATGATAATATGCCGCTTTATAACCGGTTGAAGGAATACCGTGCACGGATTTCCGTCAACCAGCAGGAAATGGGCGCCCTGGTAGGCACCTCCAGACAGACCATCAGTCTGATTGAACGCGGGGATTATTCCCCTTCCGTAACACTTGCCCTGAAAATTGCCAGGGTATTTGATGTTCCGGTGGAGGATATTTTCTATTATGAGGACGAAAATGAAGGAGAAGAAGAATATGAAAACAAAAATTGAAACCGTTACTGCTGACACCCCACAATACATTGCCAGAACCAAGAAAAAATTTGTCATCCGGATTATACTCTCATTGCTTGCCGGTGCAGTTTTTGGCTTTGTAACTGCTTCATGCATCAATACCTTTAAAGAACATACCACCGGAACCGCAAAGATGATACTTCAAAAGCTTCCATTTATACAGCTCTACGTCTTTCCGTGGGTTATGCTTGCATTTACGGTTGTCTGTATCATCATCAATGAACACTTTATGAAAAAAAGCCAGATACAAATTGATACCTGGGACGGTGAGGATGATGAACACATCAACCTTGCAGACCTTTATTTAAATAAAACCAGTCTGGTATCCAGTATTCAGATTGTAGGTGTCCAGATATTTTTTGCAATCATAACCTATAGTCTGATGAAAAACATCCAGTCTGCAGTGGACTCTGCCATGGTTTTAATTGCTGTTGTCATTTATTTTATAGGTCTGTTCAGTTGCATTTTCCAGCAAAACCATCTAATCCGGCTTATAAAAGAATATGCACCTGAGAAAAAAGGCAGTGTTTACGACAAAAATTTCCATGATGTCTGGCTTGCCAGCTGCGATGAGGCAGAACAACATATGATATACGAGGCAGCATATAAAACCTTCCGGTTTATGAACCATGTATTTTCCATCTGCCTTACCGCTGCAGTCATCGCCGGCATATTTTTTCCAATTGGTATCCTCTGCGCCATTATGATTGGTCTCCTCTGGCTTATCATGACACTGTACTACTCAAGGGAAGCCATAAAGCTGGAAAACAATTGGTAAACCTGTTTTTATGCAGATAGAATATGGATAAGGAGGGCATCAATTGAATTATACTATTTATTATTTGTGCTGCATGTTACCTCTCCTGCTTATCTTCCTAAGCCGCAAAAAAAGGAGAAAACAAATCATAGCCCATCATATAAAAAGAAAGAAATGGAATAAGGAGAACAAAACTATGACTGAATTTGCAAAACAATTTATCGGTGAGAAATGTATAATCTATCTATTGGAATCCCAGATTAACGGCACCATTAAGGAAATATCCGAAGACAGCAACGCTATTCTGATAGAGGACGGCAATAACACAGAAATCATTAATTTGGAGTATGTAACCCGAATCCAGAAGTATCCGGCAAAGAAAAAGGGGAAAAGGAAACCGGTTATACAGGATTGAGCCTGCCTCTGGCTCATCCTGACTCGTCACTCCTTCAAAGGGCATTTTGACCGGCTTCCCCTTATTTCTTACTATATACTATCTCAACAACTTATTCCAGTAATACTCTGTATAATAGTTTGATAGTTGGGTTTTTCCCAAAATAACTGCGCCAAGACTATAATTTCCGGAGGAATCCTTCACAAACGCAAGCTGGGTTGCAGCGGTTTTATTCGTATAATCAATAAAACCATCCGTGTCTACACCGTATTGTCCGTTTCCCTGCACAATAACCACGCTTTGGCTGCCCTCTGTTTCCACATCTATATTCTGTATTACAAAATTATTCTTAAGCTTTGAAACATAATTTTCTCCGCCACCCGGAACAGGACTGTCCATAAATTCCACTACAGCGTTCCGGACTTCCTTATCCCCATTCAATATCGCTGCTCCATAATTTGTAAAGGCTGTCACATAATTTACGCCCAATACCACAAGTATTATGAGCATGGCAGCAAAAACCAAACCGCCCCATGAACTGCCACCATTTACATGCTTATCCCTCTTAAGCGGATAAACAGGGTAAAACAGCCAAGCCCATAAAATCAAAGATATTTTTCTCTCATACAGAACATTTACTAAAATGACATCCACAATAAACACTATCCCACAAAAAGAATACAACGGAGCAAGCTTCATTATATTAAAAAAAATGTCTATCCTCGGCTGTGTTACAACCCATAACATTGTTATAATCATAAGCAGCATACATGCATAAATTATAATCCGTCCAAGCTTCACCACGATATGTATATCACTTACCGTACTGCTATATGAACTGCTGTCATAAACCCCGGTGTTGCTGATTGAACGGGTTACTACCGGCTCCTCCGGTCTGCCAAAATCCCACGGATTTTCCTGATTTAGCTGACTTCTCATTTCCTGCTGTTCCGGTTCACCTGACAGGCGAAGACCTCCTGCTTTCTTATCAGAATTTTCATCATTTGCCAGTTTTAATTCCATTTTCACTTCCTCCTCATTATTTTCTTTTACTCTATTTTCTTACACCACCCATTTTAGAAAACATTTGGTGTCATGCTTTCCTTAACGCCTTTACACTTTTTGCCGCTCCTGCTATCTCAAACCCACTGCCGGAATAAATGCAGTTGTACACAGTGCCGTATTTTCCGATTTGGCTGTTATAATGGGCTGCTAATTGCGATGTGGGTATTCTCCGCATCATAAGCATAACGAGCTCCGCCTGCTTCCACAAGGCAGTTGGCGTCGTTATAGGTCATGGTGACTGTTTCCAGCACATCCGGGTTCTGGCTGTTGGTGGTGGTCTTTTTTACCACCTCGCCAAATACATCATACTCGTAAGTATTTTTCTGTAAAATGTTTTAAGAAAATGATTCCTGACAGTGTAAATGTTGGTGCGTGGTAAAGATTAAAATTTCTATGTTTATATTTCCATAATTGACATGCCATCCTATTCATAAATTTTTCCTACATAAAACAAAGTAGCAATGAATCTCCAATTAATGTTAGTTGGAATATCAATATGCATATTATCGAAATATCCCTCCATATCATCAACCCAAGAACATATTCCTTCAAGATATGATGCTATTTCATTATTTTCCCACTCTTCACTCTTTTGTTCCTTATCACGTCGTAATTCAGCCAAAAAATTCATAAAGTCTTCTTTAGAGTTAACATCATTTATTATACTATTAAAATCCATCTGCTTACCTCTCTATTGTATTGTCATACTTTTTCCATTTCCCAATTTCAACTTAACAGAAGTTCCATTTGTTTTTGTGGTCATTTTCCACATTTGACTTGCTATTTCCTCATCTGTCGCCCACCTAAATGGTACACTATCCAATCCAGCTAGTCTAAATGCTGCTAGTCTTCTATGGTCAAGTGTCCATAACTTACCATCTGCATCTTGCCATATTCGTATTTCTGGCAAATCAGTGGCTTGTAATGTACCATTTTTAAGTGCTTCTGCATTTCCAAGTACAGTATGCTCACCCGTTTGATTTCTAATTGAACTCTGCATAAAGTTAACATCTTTAGGATTGACCGTCTTACTACCGCCCTTATAGAACGGATTAACAATATATCCTCTGTTCCGTTTCATATGCCCGGAACCAGAAGTTCCCAATCCCTTGCTGATTTTGCTGGCTAACTTCCCAGCACCTTCCTGCACCGCTGTCTTTAGCTTCGGTAGTGCCTTATTCGCAAGGTTTTTTAGCTTATTCGCTCCCCAATTAGCCGCTTTTCCCATTGCCAAGCCTGCCACCATTGCGCCTGCCGTATAGGTCATGGCTTCCCCGACAGACTTCCCTTCCCTGCGGGCCTGCATATAGGTATCATAGTTTGCTTTCATTCCAGCCGCTGTGTTTCCGACTTTTCCAGCCGCCTTGCACAAATCCGCAATCCTGTCCGCCGTCTTCATGGCTTTTGCTGCCTTGCTCATCTTTGCCACTCCGGCTATGACCGTTCCAACGGCAGGGATTCCGCAGGCAAAGGATATGGCGGCATTGACATAGTCGCCTTCTGCCGCATACAATATACCGTTTACGATATCCGCCCCGTCAAACACCAGTCCTGCCCAATCCAGCGCATTATGCAGCCATTGATACTTGCTCTTCTCTCCCTGGTCATTCGCATCCTCACCGCAAGGTCCAAACGGGTCTACCATGCTTACCGGATTTCCTTCACAGTACGCATAACGGTTCAGGCTCTGGCTGCTTCCGATG
This sequence comes from uncultured Clostridium sp., assembly GCA_900544905.1. Classification (GTDB taxonomy): domain Bacteria; phylum Bacillota; class Clostridia; order Lachnospirales; family Lachnospiraceae; genus CAG-590. The sequence continues at coordinate 1,766 of UQXF01000124.1, read as the reverse complement.
TCTCCCACCTTGATATCCTGGTTGATGAACCGTTTGATATCCGAATTATAATAACGGGCTCTCATGTAGTATAATCCATTGCTGTCCGTTGCCACGCCATAGCTTCCGTTATACAGGAACCTTATCTTCGTAATCGGCTCCTTTAACAGTTCCCCATATGTTCCATAAGAGAACCGCTCTACGGCATGCCCGTCCCTGGCTGTAATCAGCGTGGTGGAGCCGATGTTGTCATAGTGGTATGCATAATACTTTCCTGTTCCGCTGTTATACTGGGCAGCTAATCCTTCTGCACCGTAGTAATATGTTGTTTCCGTATTATCAGCTTCGTAAGCAACTAAGAGTTTACTTAAGCTTCCTCCGGTGTCAGTGACATATTCTGTTGTTAATCCATCTTCTGTCGTTGCGATACGGGTATTCTCCGCATCATAAGTATAACTTACTCCGCCAGCTTCCACAAGACGGTTTCTGCAGTCATAGGTTAATTCCTGCATCACGCCATCCACTGGACCGTAGGTCATGTTGCCCTTTTCGTCATATTTTACCTTCTGACCGTTATAAGTAACAAGGCGGTTGGCATCGTTATAGGTCATGGTGACTGTTTCCAGCACATCCGGGTTCTGGCTGTTGGTTGTGGTCTTTTTGGTTACCTCGCCAAATATATCATACTCGTAATGTTTTTTCGATTCAGTAGTTTAGAAAAATGATTCCTGACAGTGTAAATGTTGGTGTATGGTAAGAATGGAAATTATATGTCATTCTTATTTTGAATTTCCGATGCATAATCATACATTTTTAATGACAATATTCTTGAAATTTTACTCATACAATTAATAATCTGTTCAACATCTGCATCCTCATCTTCTCCAAGTTTTTCAGCCAAACGGAGCTTTGCATTATAAACCTCTCCATAAAGTTGCTCACATTCCCTGTTTTCACTAAATTCATCTTCAATACCTATGTCCTCCACCAATGATATATGTTCTAAATCCATGTCTCCATTCATAATTTGATAAATCAGTTCTTTTTGCATCCTATCCGTCTCCTTTGTCTCACTTTTACAACCGATTCTAATAGCAATTCAGAGTAATATCAATAGGCATGGTGCAAAAAATGATACAAATTATTTAACAAATTTCGACAAAAGGAGGGATATATGTGCCAAAGCCAAGAACTTCTTCTGGTGAAAAGAACTTAATTAGCCAGCATCTCATCACATTAAGAAAACAACATCATCTTTCTCAACGTGATTTGGCTCATAAGCTTCAACTTGCAGGATTTGATATAGATAAGAATGTAATTACCCGAATTGAAACCAATAAAAGATATGTAACCGACATCGAACTTCAGGCATTCTGCAAAATATTTAATGTTACCTATGACTATCTCATAGAAGGAAGAATAAACGATGCAGAAAAGGATACTTTATAAATGCATGAATAAAGTACCCTTTTCTATAAACTTTTTTATACATCATACTGCAAATCTACGCAATATCAAATCATATTTTATATTTATTTCTAAATAATGTCAGACCACTAATGGTATTGTTTACTTTCTGCAATAGCTGTTTTCCCTACTGCTACTTCTAACTTTGGAACGAATGAAAAAATATAATTTATTATTTATTGCTTTTCTCCACATGTAATTTGCTGATTATTATCTTATGTTTATTTCTTCGTATTCAAAAAATTGTATTTTTTATTTTCACAACTTTCTGCGACCATTTCGATTTACATACTCTGTCTCTTATACACATCTCCGAGCCC
>UQXF01000123.1 GCA_900544905.1 uncultured Clostridium sp. | reverse complement strand
CGCGTAAGATCGTCGGCAGCGTCAGATGTGTATAAGAGACAGATATAATAACTTGAAAGTGAAGTCAAACATTCTTCACCCTTTTCTGTAACATTTTTCCAAAGAAAAAGGTCTTCCCAAAAAAGAGAAAACCTTTCATTCTGTAGAATATAAGCTTCTATTTATCACCCGGCTACTTTATCAATAATTGCCTTTAACTGCTCCGGTTCAAATGGCTTGGAAACAAATTCGTTTGCTCCGTTCTGAACAGCCTCAACCATCTTGGTCTTCTGTCCTGCCGCTGTAACCATAATAACCTTTGCCTCCGGATACTCGCCCTTAATCTTCTTAAGCGCCTCGATTCCGTCCAGCACCGGCATTGTGATATCCATTGTCACAACATCCGGCTTTAACTCAACATATCTGTCGTAGCCTTCCTGTCCGTTGGTTGCTTCTCCAATCACCTCATAGCCTGCATTCTCCAATATTCCCTTTAGTATCTTTCTTGATGTTCTTGAATCATCTACAATTAATATTTTTATCATAACCTGCCTCCCATTTAATTCAAAGCACATTCTGCTCCAATGCATACAATCAAATCCACTGCTTTGCCCTTCACATATACCGGTACTCTGAACATATCTCCCTCTGTCTGAATTGTGGTCATCTCTTCCTTCATAATCGGCGGACACATATCAATATCCACATCTTCATAGCTTAGCTTTGTCGCATACAGACCATTATTACAATTCAGGAACTCACATGCCGCATCTAAAACATCCAAATCCACAGCATCAAATTCCTCCTGTGCATATTCCTGTGCGATAACTTTAATTCCCTGTCCATCCCCGCAAAAACCGGTGAAAATCTTATGGGCACCGTCCAGCTCCTGTGCGGCAACATAGGCGGATGTATACTCTGTAATCTTCTCTACCTTTTCCATGCGGAAATACCGGTCGATAAAACGGACAATATTTCTTGCCGTCAATGCAATGTATTCCCTGACAAGGGCTGGTATGGATTCATCCTTTACAAATACCGGTACAATTCTGTCTACATCTCCGCTCTTAATGGCTTCAATATCCGATGCGGAGTAATGCTCTGATTTCTTATATGCATTCAACTCACTCTGAATCTGTTCCAAAGTCAGAATATTCTGCTCAATCAATGCCTGTACAAATAACAGATATTCTTCTCCCTGCTTCTCTAACAGCTTTTCGACCTGCTCCTCTGTCAGATATCCCTTCTCCACTGCAATATCACCGAACCTCTTGTCCTGTGTCTGCTGCAGATTATTCACCTCATCTGCCTGCTCTGTTGTCATATACCCGGATTCAACTGCAAGTAATCCCATCTTTACTCTGGTATTCTTACTATCTGACATGATTAAATTATATTGCTCCTGGGTCAAAATACCCTTATCTACTAAATACTTACCAAAATATACTCCGAACATATTAGCCCCCTTATGTATTACTTTCTCAATTTTGTATTTTCTCACAATTTTCCGCTATTATTGATTATAGCACACTTTGACTATAACATGCAATTTATTTTCTGTATAATTTTTTACTCTTTCAATTGAATAATCTTTTCTTATTATATATAATAAATGATGAAATCGGACAGGAAAGGATTTACATACATGTCAATTAAAAAATCATTACAAAGCTCAATATTACTCATGGCTGTCATACCTGTTATTGTGATGGCAATTCTGGCTTATATTGTTGCCACCAACAAATATATTGAAATTAACACGGAGAACACAAAAAACATTGCAGAGGATTACAGCTATGGATTTTCCTCCAAGCTGCAGTCACAAATTATTGAGACCTCTGCACTTGCCAAATCCAGTGATGTAAAAAGCTATCTGCTGGAAAAGGTCAACTCCCCGGATGGTATGTTAAACACAACCTCTTATTACGAAAATATCCAGGATACCGTCACCCAGATTTCTGATAATTTTGACAATACGGTAAATTATTACCTCTATGACATGGATGGATACCTGATACTCTCTTCCTCCGGGGATTCCACCGCAGACTGGTCAGAGATAATACCGGATTCTATTGATACGGTTAAAGAGATGACAATCATCCCCAGTTCAAATTTTACAGAAAATACTTTGGATATTGTATATCCGGTTATCGTAAAAGATTCCGTTATCGGTCTGGTACGGACAAATATCACAGCCGGTTATTTTGGAAATTATCTCTCCAGCTCTGGAACCCGCAAAACCTTTCTGTTGGATGAAGACAGAAAACCTTTATTTGGATATGATACAAAAGAGGATGCCTCCTTTTTAACATATTTGGAAAGCACTTCCTACAATTTATCTGAAGCACCGGACTCTGACACGATACGCACGGATTCCTTTTCTGAAAACAATGATTATATATACGGCTATTGTACGCTTTATAACTGGATTTATATTGTAAAGCAGGATACCTCCGTCTACACAAGCATTGTATCCACTCTGCCAATTATTTTTCTGATTATATTAATCATCGTCATTATTGTTTCCGTCCAGACAAGCCAAAGCCTTGCCACCAAATATACCATGCCGATTCTGGAGTTAAGCGAAAAAATGCAAAACGCGGCAGACGGACAGCTGGATGTGCAGTGCAATATGGAACGGGAAGATGAATTTGGAATCTTATCCAACAATTTTAACCAGATGATGCACATTATCTCTACGAATTATAATGAAATTTCCGAAGCCCGTAGAGAACTGGAATCCAGCCAGGCTGAGCTGCAGAATAACTATCAGAATATTGAAAAGCTGGCATACACAGATGCATTAACCGGTTTATATAACCGTATGGCATTTTTTAAATATGCAACAGAAATATTATCTGATAACCATGGCGGATTAAAAAATCATGCGGTTATCTTCATTGATTTAGACGGTTTTAAATCCATCAATGATACATTGGGTCACGACTTTGGGGACATGCTATTACAAGCCGTTTCCTCTAAGCTTGCTTCCTTTATTAAGGAGGATGATATTCTTGCCAGAAATGGCGGTGATGAATTTGTTATCTTTAAAACACAGATAACAGACCGTGAAGAGCTGGAAGAATTTCTTACCACCCTGGTATCCATTGCGACCCATCCTTTTGTGCTGAATGACGAAACCGTGCACATTACATTAAGTGCCGGTGTGGCTCTCTTCCCACAAAATGGTCTTTCCTTAACTGAATTGATGAAAAATGCGGATATCGCAATGTATTCCTCCAAGAACACCGGCAAAAACAGCTATACGTTTTTCAGTTCTTCCATGGAGGATGAGATAAACCGCCGGAATGATTTGGTTGACATCCTGCGGGATGCAATAGAAAATAAAGACATTTATTTGCTCTATCAGCCCCAGGCAGACATTGCAACCGGTGAAATTATCGGTTGTGAGGCATTGATGCGTTTAAATTCCCCTATTGTGGGCTTTGTGTCACCAGATGAATTTATACCGGTAGCTGAGGAATGCGGTCTGATTGATGAGTTGGGAGAATGGGCTTTGTTTGAAGCCTGCAGCTTCAACCAGCGTCTGATTGACGCAGGCTTTAAACCATTGCAGATATCCGTTAATGTCTCCACCTCCCAGCTCCGGGGAGACCGTTTAATCCGGGCAATTGAAGCTCTTCCGGAAAAAACATCCATGCCATTAAAGTATTTGCAAATCGAATTAACAGAAAGTGTTTTAATGAAAAATTTTGAACACAATCTGGCTTTAATTAACCGGATGAAGGAACTGGGTATTCAAATTGCCCTGGATGATTTTGGTACCGGCTATTCATCCTTCAGCTACCTGACAAAAATTCCAATCAATACGCTGAAAATTGACAAATCCTTTATTGCCGGTATCTGTGAAAATGAAAATGATACCTACATCGCAGGAACCATTATCCGTCTGGCACATCAGCTGGGCATAACCGTTATTGCCGAAGGGGTTGAAACAATCGAACAATTAAAAATTTTACAGGAGCAGATGTGCGATATCCTGCAGGGTTATTTCTTTAGCCGGGCAATATCAGAAGAGGATTTTATCGAGTTATTAAAAATTAATTCTTAGGAGGATTTTATATGAATAAAGATAACACTACTATTATTACAGAAGATACCATTTCTCTATATCTGGATAACAATCAGGAGGTGGAATGCGATATTCTGGCAATTTTTCCGCTAAAAGAACAATTCTACATTGCATTAATGCCCCAGTCACCTATAGAAGGATATGAGGAGGGCGAATATTTTCTCTATCGTTATCAGTCGGATGGTGAAAATGTTGAACTTTCCGAAATTGAATCGGACGCGGAATGGGAAGCTGTGGAAGAGAAATTTGATGAACTTCTGGACGAAGAAGAATTTAACCATCTGGAAAACTCAAAAATGGTTCACTGAACCATTTTCGCATATGCCTGGCAACAGCAAAGGATGAAGGCAGCAGCTTTCATCCTCATTTTCTATTATTATGAATTTGTCATTGTCTTTAATTGCTGGATTAATTCCAAATCCTCTGCCGTCACCCTCATATTTGTATTGATTTTCTTCCCCTCCGGAGATATAACACTGATTTCAATAATACTGCCCTTTCCAATACTTTTTGATGCCGCTGAGAAAAACATCGGCACCTTGGGATGATTATTTTTAAATTTATCCATTAAGCCCTTTATCTGCATTAATGCCATTGGATTCATGCTTCATTCCTCCTGTTTTTATATATTATCTACTAAATTACCGTCTGTAATCATATCACTTTTCCACAAATCCGTAAAGGCTTAAGGAAAGCATATCGGCATAAGAAAAGTATACCCTGCAAAAAATACTGGCACTTTCATAGCCCACTGATACATGCTATAATATAGAAATCTGCTGATATCAGAAGTAACCCCTTTTACAACATTTAAGGAGAAACTATCATGAACTTACAAAAATTAGTGAGCTATTTAAGGCAATGCATTAAAAAATACGATATGATTCAGGAAAATGATAAAATTGCAGTGGGGCTTTCCGGAGGAAAAGACAGCCTTACTTTATTAATCGGAATGCAAAAATTACAAAGCTTTTTTCCGAAGCATTTTGATTTGGCAGCAATCTATGTGGATTTGGGTATTACCGACTCCTCTCACACTATCCAGGTTATGGACTCCTTCTGCCAGCAAATCGGCATACCGTTTTACCCAGTAAATACAGATATCTACAAAATTGTTTTTGAGGAGCGAAAAGAAAAAAATCCCTGTTCCCTGTGTGCCAAGCTCAGAAAAGGTGCTCTTAATAACAAAGCCCTTGCATTAGGCTGCAATAAAATTGCCTATGCACATCACAAGGATGATTTCATTGAAACCAGCATGATGTCGCTTTTATTGGAGGGGCACTATTACTGCTTCCCTCCGGTCACATACCTTGACTCAACAAAGCTGACTGTAATTCGTCCAATGCTGTACATTGACGAGCGGGAAATAGAAGGCTTTTCTTATCGAAATAAGCTTCCTGTCATTCAAAATGCATGTCCGGCAGATAAACACACCAAACGCCAGGAGATAAAAGAATTTATTGAAAGAAGCTCTGCCCAATTCCCGGATATCCGCAAAAATCTGAATGCTGCATTATTAAATTATTTCGAGTCGGTAAAAAACACTTAAAAAGCAACCGCTATTATTCCCTTTACTTTCTTCATTGATTTTAACATAAATTACATGCTTTATGCTTTCATATCGAAATTACTTTGCACCACAACATTTTCATTTGTGATTTCCACATTTGTTCCCGTGTTCAGTGCCTTTCTTGCATCGTGATACACCTCATAATATGCTGATTTTAACGCTGAATGTACACCTGTTTCTGCTTTTGTCTCTTTCTCATGCCACCCTGCTCCTTGAGTGTATGTAAGAACTTCTTCCCCTTCCTCATTATATATATGAACCGCAGAACCAGTTCCCTCTCCCTGATATTCAGCCTCATAGGGTATCCCAAATAAAATACACAGCCATCTTTTATCTGCCTCTTGTATTTTTTTCATATCCCCCATATTTCCAGAACTCATTGACTGGTTGAACTTACCTATCAGTGCCGCCCGATTTGGTGCCACTTTAGCAACCTCCGATTTCCGCAAGTTCATAAACTCATTTCCCATATATACATTGTTTTTTGCATCCTTTTTAGCCAGTTCAACAATTTTCTCTTTTAGCGAATCCGTTAATTGCCACTTGTTCTTTTCAGAAGTTTTTTTAACACTACTGCCAGAACTGCAAGACACTTTTACCGCATTGAGATTATTTAATACATCCAACTCTATTACCTCACTATAAATAATTTGCTTTCATTATAAGCAATTTGGAATATGCTATCAATACCTATTGCAAAAAATGACCTTCTTTACTATATGGCATTTTAGGCAATTTAATTTGAGATTTTTATTTGACATAATAGTGATTAAAAGTGTATCGTCTGACAATTTAACAATGTTATCTCTCTGAAAAATACATAGAAAAATCGCCAAAGCCTTTTATTTTAAGGCTCTGACGACTTCTAACTGTTAACAGGGGATGAGAGAATCGAACTCCCACCAAAGGTTTTGGAGACCCCTATCATACCATTTGACCAATCCCCTATGTATGTTTGACTTCTTATCGCAAGTCACTTGTATATAATACCTATTCATATCGGATTTGTCAAGAAAAATATAGTTATTTTTTGAAAAAATTTGAAAAATCTAAAAATCAACGTTTCTGCGCCATACATTTTTTCGTTTAAAAAAGCAGAACCTGATAATCCCCTTGACGAACCCATAAAAACGGACTATGATGTGGGCAGAGAACGGTTGGAATTTGCAGGTTCCGCTCGAAAAAGAGAGCCTGAACAGGAGGATGCGATATGAATTACGCTGATGTTTTGAACAATGCCCGCCAGTGCATCGGGCAGTACTGCAAGGCCTGCCCCGTGTGCAACGGTGTGGCCTGCAAAAACCAGATCCCCGGCCCCGGTGCCAAGGGCGTTGGCGACACCGCCATCCGCAACTATGAAAAGTGGCAGGACATCCGCGTCAACATGGACACCATTCACCCCTGTGTGACGCCGGATACCTCTCTGTATCTGTTCGGCAAAACCTTCCGCTATCC
>UQXF01000122.1 GCA_900544905.1 uncultured Clostridium sp. | reverse complement strand
ATTTTTCTTTATATTATAGTAACTGTTTTTTGATGTCAATAAATTTTCCTTTGCTTACAGAAAAAAGAAATTGAAATTCTATTAAAAATAGAATATAATAGGAAAAAGTACCACTAATTTCTATAAATGGTAGAATGTAGGAGGGAATTCTTATGAAGACAGAAAAATATCTGCTGGCACATATGAACCGTCATCATATTCCGGTGAAACAGGTGGAGAATGATGTGGGAATAAATATGGAACAGCTTGTCAGGGAAGAGAAGGAGTTAAAGGCAGATGAGTTTCTGTCGCTATGTGTTTATCTGGGAATAGAACCGGAGGAAATCAGTGACCATATAATGTGAAACCGTTAATTTCGTATTAACGGTTTTTTTTATTCTATAGGAAAGTGTGTCCCGATAATGGTACATCACATATGCTATGCTAAAAGCAGCTGAAGACTGGAATATAAGTATATGGAGGGATGTATTATGCAGGGTGGCTGGAACAGGATACGGACAAGGTTTTTTCTTATTTTCATGGTGATTTCGATTTTAGCAGGGGGTGCCGGATTATCCACATGTGCATGTGCGAAGGAGACTGCTTTGCCGGACAATGTGGTGGTGGTGAAGAATGAAAAGGTAATGATAGGCAGGCTGATATCCGGAATGAAGCGGCACCAGTCTTCCTTTGCGTTTTATTATCCGGGAATTGAAGGGGATTTTATCCGTTACCGGAGACGGTCGGCATCTTACAGGGATTTTATGGATAAGCTGGCAGCAAAGAACGGTTACATAACAGGAATTTTGTCCGGTACATGCATTGCAGTACGGGGAACGAACCCTAAGTATGTAACCTTTCAGTTTAATTATCTGACCACAAAGAAACAGGAGAAGAAAATTGACAGAATAGCCCGCTCCATTGCGAGGAAGTACCGGAAGGGAAGCCGCGCGGCAAGGGCAAAGAAAGCCCATGATTATCTGGTGCGGCATATGCGGTATGATGACCGGTATTACAGTCCCTATCATGCATTTACCAGGGGAAAGGGTATCTGTATGTCCTATGCACTGGCATACCAGCGGCTTATGCAGGAGATGAACATTCCATGTATCTATATCAAGGGAAAGAATCACGCCTGGAACATGGTGAAAATCAACTCTGTCTGGTACAATGTCGATGTGACATGGGACGATGCAGGAGGAGGATACCGGTATTTTCTGAAGGCAGATAAGGATTTTCCGGGACATAAGAGACCAAAATCAAAATGGCTGTCCTCTCTGAAAAAAGCAAGGCATTCCTACAATCTTGGAAAAATAAGATAAGAAACCTAACATATTAAACCTAAATTATTTGAAAAGTCAGTGGTGTTATGCTACAATATTTCTGGTTTAGTTTATACAATATAAGAAGCAAGGAGGATAAACCCGTGATTAAATTATATGAAGGCGGCGCTTATCTTGTGAATGGTATGGATATCATTGAAGATGGTGCAAATCAGGAAGAGATTCTAAAGAGTAAGACAGGAAGTGTTGTTTCAAAGGAAGAGGCAGCTAAGAATACAATGGCTTATCATATTCTCAAAGAGCATAATACTTCAGACAATATGGATAAGCTCCAGATTAAATTTGATAAACTGACATCCCATGATATTACTTTTGTAGGGATTATCCAGACAGCCAGGGCATCCGGACTGGAAAAATTCCCGATTCCGTATGTACTGACCAATTGCCATAATTCCTTATGTGCAGTGGGTGGAACCATCAATGAGGATGACCATATGTTCGGACTTTCCTGTGCAAAAAAATATGGTGGAGTATATGTTCCTCCTCATCAGGCAGTTATTCATCAGTATGCCAGAGAGATGCTTGCAGAATGCGGTGCAATGATACTGGGTTCCGATTCCCATACACGTTATGGTGCACTGGGAACCATGGCAATCGGTGAAGGAGGCGGTGAGCTTGTAAAACAGCTGCTTTGCCAGACATATGATGTTAAGATGCCGGGTGTTGTGGGAATTTACTTAGATGGTAAGCCGGAGCCGGGCGTGGGACCACAGGACGTTGCCCTTGCCATTATCGGAGCCGTGTTTGCAAATGGATATGTTAAGAATAAAGTAATGGAATTTGTTGGTCCTGGTGTAGATAATTTAAGTGCAGACTATAGAATTGGTATTGATGTAATGACTACAGAGACGACCTGCCTGTCTTCCATCTGGAAAACCGACGATAAGGTTAAGGAATTCTATGAGATTCATGGCAGGGGAGAAGCCTATAAAAAGTTAAATCCTGGTGCTGTTACCTATTATGATGGTCTCGTATACGTGGATTTAAGCAAGGTAAAACCGATGATTGCCATGCCGTTCCACCCAAGTAACACCTATACCATTGAAGAGTTAAATGCAAATCTCATGGATATTCTGGAAGACTGCGAGAAGCGTGCATTAGTCAGTCTGGATGGAAAGGTAGACTTTACATTAAAGGACAAGGTACGTGACGGCAGGTTATATGTAGACCAGGGAATTATTGCAGGCTGTGCAGGCGGCGGTTTTGAAAATATCTGTGCAGCGGCGGATATCCTGAAGGGAACAAGCATTGGTGCAGATGAATTTACACTGAGCGTATATCCGGCTTCAACTCCGATTTATATGGAGCTGGCAAAGAATGGAAAGTTGGCAGATTTGATTGGCACCGGTGCCATTGTGAAAACTGCATTCTGCGGACCATGCTTTGGTGCTGGTGATACACCGGCTAATAATGCATTTTCCATCCGTCATTCCACCAGAAACTTCCCGAACCGTGAAGGCTCTAAGGTTCAGAATGGTCAGATATCTTCTGTGGCTTTGATGGATGCCCGTTCCATTGCGGCAACCGCTGCAAATAAGGGATATCTAACCGCAGCAACAGATATAGATGTTAATTACAGCAATCCAAAATATTATTTTGACAAGTCTATTTATGAGAACCGTGTTTATAATGGTGTGGGAAAAGCAGACCCAAGCGTGGAGATTAAATTTGGCCCGAATATTAAGGACTGGCCTGCCATGGTGGCATTGACAGATAATCTGCTTTTGAAGGTTGCCTCCGTTATCAATGACCCGGTGACTACCACGGATGAGCTGATTCCTTCCGGAGAGACCTCTTCTTACCGCTCCAATCCATTGGGACTGGCAGAGTTTACCTTATCCCGCAAGGACCCTGAATATGTGGGACGTGCCAAGGCAATCCAGGCAGTGGAGAAAGTAAGAGAAGAAGGGAAATGCATGGGTGAAGCATATCCGGAGATGAAGGAAATCATGCATAAGATTAAGGAGACCTTCCCGGAGGTTAACCATGACAATACAGGAGTTGGTTCTACTATTTTTGCGGTAAAGCCGGGAGATGGTTCTGCCCGTGAACAGGCAGCTTCCTGTCAGAAGGTGCTTGGCGGCTGGGCAAATGTTGCGAAGGAATACGCAACGAAGAGATACCGTTCTAATCTGATTAACTGGGGAATGCTTCCATTCCTTATGCCGGAGGATTATGCATTTGACATTGATGACTATATCTTTATTCCGGATATTGCGAAGGCGGTAAAGGAAAAGAATGACGATATCAAAGCATATGTGGTGAATAAGGATATGAGAGAGCTGACCTTCCATTTAGGGGATTTGACAGATGATGAGAGAGAGATTATCTTAAAGGGCTGTCTGATAAATTATAACCGCAGATAGGATATATGTGTGAGAAAAGAGTGTCTCTAAAGTTTTTCCATGACTTTTGGGGCACTCTTTTTTTGACTCTTTTTCCGCGTGTATGCAGTCTTTGCAAAAAATGTAACTTTTTTGCGGTCGGTTGTGTCTAATTAGTGAAAGGAGGCAAGAGAGTATGGAGCAAAACGAAGATATCGAAAAGCAGCTTACCATTCTTATGGATGAATATGGCGACAGTGTCCTGCGGATGTGTTATATCTATCTGCATGATTACCAGCTGGCAGAAGATGTGGCACAGGAGACCTTTATTAAAGTATACGAGCATTATGAAGAATTTCAAAATAAGGCATCTATTAAGACATGGATATTAAAAATTGCCATTAATCTATGCAAAAACCAGATGCGGACCCATTGGTGGAAATGCCGTTCTGACAAAGAAATTACAGAGGTGGATACCACTGAACACTATGACACCTTTTTAGACAGGCAGATGGTGTTAGCTGAGATTGGAAAGCTATCCACAAAGTACAGGGAGGTTATTCTGCTGTACTATTACCAGGAACTCACAATCCCGGAAATTGCCAGTCTGTTAAATGAAAAGGAGTCCACGATTAAGGCAAGGCTGGTCAGGGGAAGAAAAAAATTAAAACCGGAATTAGCGGAGGTGTTTTGTTATGAATGAATTAAAGAATATAATGGATAACAGCCTGCATCATATGAAATTTACGGATGAGATGAAGCAGCAGGTATTGGAGGAGGGAAGAAAAGCAGGCGGACATGGAAGCATGGGAAAACAGAAATCTTTTGTAAGGTATGCGGCTCCGGTGGCAGCCTGTGTGGTACTCTGTATCGGAACAACAGCCGCAGCAAAAGCTTTATTGTGGGATAAGTATGTGGCAGAAAAATATAATATAGAGTCTGACGAGCAGACACAGGAAAAGATGGTGGAAGAAGGTCTGGTAAATGAAGTGGATGCGGTGGCGGAAGATAACGGCATCCGGATTGAAGTGCTCCAGACTGTGGCATCCGGCAATCATCTGGATTGTTATTTGAAAATCCAGGCAGAGGATGAGGAGGTAGCCAGGCAGCTTGCAGATACCAACCCGGACTATGAAATTTCCTTTGAAAATTCTCACCAGACTATTAGTGAAGGCGGAAAGGAAAATGATTATACCGGAAAAGGACTGAAAACCGCTTTTATAGAAGGGACAAAGAGCGGAAGCGAAGATTTGGAGTATATAATATATAATATTTCTGCCAGTGTCACTCCGGATAGTAATCTGAATGGTGATACCGTGTACCTGAAAATTCACAATTTTACCGGAAATACCCAGACCAGTCCGGATAAGATAGTAGAGGGAGACTGGGAATTAAGCTGGACCATCCCGAAATCGGAAAACAAGAGCAATAAGACGTATGTGTTTGAAAAGGAATATACACTGTATGGGAAAATCTTTCAGCTTAACAAAGTGGAATTAAGCTCCACAGGTATCACCTGCTATCTGGATAAAGAAACCATAGATGAGCAGGGGTTGATGAAAGCAGATGGCATCTATCTGATACAAAGTAAAGAACAGCAGGAAAAAGGACCAGCAGGTTTAGGAGAATATGAATCGGCAGAGTGGAGAGGTATTTGTGGCATTCCACTGGAGGTGGCTAAGAATCTGACAGAAGCAGAAGAACATAAAGTTTTTGAACAGGTAAAGGCGGGTACCTATCAGGGAGAATATATGGAATTTATGGATTGGTATGACCTGGATACAGATACGCACATTGCAGTAGACCCATGGGATATTTATATACAGTATGAAGGCGGAAGCTATTTTACTCCGGGAAATAATACCGGATATACTACTGATACGGAGGATGAGTATATTATAGTAGTGAATTATACCGGATATCTTAATGTGGGCGGGGTATCGGCAATACAATTTGGAGATTGTGTGATTCCTCTTTCTGATGGAGCCGAACAATAATATAAAATTCTTGTGTGTTTTGCTGCACTGAGATAAAAAGAGCAGGGACTTTCTGGTAAAAAGTTCCTGCTTTTTTGGGCATAAGCTTTTAATAAATCTCCGGATGTGGTATACTATTATCACTTAATGCGTTAGAAGAACGAAACTATAGAAAACAAACAAGGAATGACATATGGGTAAAAAGAGAAAGATATCGGGTAATTTTGCAATGCAGGCTACCATTTTAGCGGTTGCCAGTATTGTGTCGAAATTGATTGGAATGTTATATAATATTCCCTTTGCAAATATTTTAAGCACAGAGGGAAACGGTTATTATGGAGCAGCACAGACAGTCTATGCGCTGATTTTATTAATTGCGACCTTCAGCATACCGGCGGCGGTTTCTAAGATTATGGCAGAACGGATTGAAAAGGGTGAGTACCGGAATGTGAAACGCATATTTAACGGTGCAATGCTGTATGTATTGGTAGTGGGTGGAATAGCTGCGATATTCACCTATGTCTGCGCTCCCCTTTTCGTGACAGAAAATGCGGTGTTGTCTTTGAGGATTCTGGCACCTACTATTTTTTTATCAGGATTTTTAAGCGTATACCGCGGATATTTCCAGGCCTACGGTAATATGGTGCCCACCTCCATCTCTCAGATAGTGGAGCAGATTTTTAATGCAGTTGTCAGCATTGTGGCGGCACTGGTGTTTATGCAGTGGGCAGAGGCAATGGGATATGGAGATGAAACGGCGAAATATGGAGCCGCCGGTGGAACAGTGGGTACCGGAGCCGCAGTGGTAGCCGGATTATGTTACATGATTTTCCTGTTCCACAGTGAGAAGAAGGAGCTTGGGGAAAGAATATCCCGGGATACAACTACCTCAGTGATGTCTTACCGGGAGGTTGTAAAGCTGCTGCTGTTAATTGCAACGCCGATTATTTTCAGTTCCTTTATCTATAATGTGAATGTGACGCTGGATATGACAATCTATCAAAAAATGCTGCAGCATATGGGCATGAGTGGTGAGGTGATTGACGGACAGTATGGTCTGTACAGCAGAATGTATCTGGTTCTTGCCAATGTACCTATTGCCATGGCGGCAGCGGTGGCATCTGCGGTTATTCCCAGTGTTTCCAGTGCCTATGCGGCAAATAATAAACAGGAATGTAACCGTAAGATTTCCCAGTCCATGCAGCTGACAATGGTGTTAACGGTGCCATGTGCGGTGGGGTTTGCAGTGCTTGGCAAACCGATTGTCCGTCTTGTGTATTACAGCCTGTCTGCGGAGGATACCCATACTGTGGCAGTGTTGCTTTTGCTTGGAGGAATTTCCATAATATTATATGGAATTTCCAGTGTGCTGAATGGGGTACTGCAGGGGATTGGCAAGGTGAATATTCCGGTTATAAGCTCAGCAACGGCGCTGGTGCTGCATGTTTTCTTACTGGTTCCGCTGATTGGAGCTGCAAAGCTGGGGATTTATTCCCTGATTTTTGCAACAGCATTTTATGCGGTTATTGTCTGTCTCTTATACACATCTCCGAGCCCACGAGACTCGACGTCATC
>UQXF01000121.1 GCA_900544905.1 uncultured Clostridium sp. | reverse complement strand
CTTTTTCAGAAGCGGATTATGCGGAATTAATCCGGATGCTGGGGTATGATGCCGGAAAGTACCGGCTCACCAGTGCCAGGTGGCAGGGAAAGGAATATAAGGATAAGGACGGCATCAGCTGCCGGGATGCTTATGTTGCCGGACAGCAGTATTCCAGTTCTTATAAAGCGGTATATGAGGATGACGTTGAAAACGGGAAGCTGTATACGGCACATGTGGTATATACCTGTGAGGTGGAAACTCCGTCAGAGGAAGCGCCGCCAACCTATGTTGTCCAGGCAACAGGGTATTATAAGAAGGCCAGTGTCTGGAGGAATATAATTACCTTTGTGACAGAGCATAAGGCGGTGTCGGCAGTGTCAGCAG
Source organism: uncultured Clostridium sp. (assembly GCA_900544905.1). Classification (GTDB taxonomy): domain Bacteria; phylum Bacillota; class Clostridia; order Lachnospirales; family Lachnospiraceae; genus CAG-590. Next base: position 7,041 of record UQXF01000121.1, on the reverse strand, counting down.
GGATTGTAATTCTTTTCATCATCCTGGCAATTGTGCTGCTCGTTACCAGCAGAAGGAGAAAAAAAGCTTTGGAAGCAGGCGGAAGGGATGCATAAAAGTAGTCCTAGAGCAGTTTATCTTTAGGAGGAATGAAAGGGATGTTGATAAAAAGAACAAAGGCTTATCTGGAAAAGAAAAGGATAGCAGTGAAGAAGAAAAAGCAGCGCCGCCAGGTAGAGAGTGAGTGGCAGGGATATGAAGCGGATAAGCTGATGAAGATGATTTATCAGGCGCAACAAAATCATCTGGATGAAAATGGATGGAAAGAGCTTATGGAGAGGATTCTATTTATTTTATCTCCATACTATGATATATTGGAGGAAGAACAGCGAAGTAAAAATCAAAAGCAGCAGACTGTTGTAGTTCCAATGTTGTCAGTAAGGCAGATGAATACATTTTGTTTTGCTCTTTCTGAAATTCAAAAAGGAGATGTGCTGGCGTCAATACGTCGGTTTACTGATTTTATACATGATTATGGACAACACAAAGATAATCTTTTATCGGGGTTTGAAGTGTATATTATTTGTATATGGGCACGACAGATTGTGGATTTGATAAATCAGGAAACAGAAAAGGTATTTTAAGATTTATGTATACATATATTACAGGTTTTATTCCATGGGACAAAACGTATTGCTTTAGTTTTGATAAATACAATTGCTATTTGAGACGTAAGGGAATTTGCAGTTTACAAAATATGCATTTGCCAAGTGATTTCAAAAAATGTAAAGAATATGAAAAATGGCAAAAAATGTTTTGTCCTAATCTCGCTTCAAGTATTTTACAACAAGGCTTTGTTCAAGCGGCAGATAATGTAAAGGTAATAAAAAATGCATGTGGACATTATTGTGTAGATGAAGGTCAGCATCGTATTTGTGTATGTGCGAGACTTAAAGTGCCGATGAAAATTGTTTATAAAGAAAGCGTTGAGAAGTGTATAATCTGTAGTATGCATGGGATAAGAAAAAAGCTGTCTTATATGTTAGGCAGAGAAGAAGATATTTTAATAAAATTGTAATAAAAAGGGCGTTTGTGTGATTTTGCATAAGCGTCCTTTTAGATTGGAGGAATATTATGAATAAAGTTATTTTAATGGGACGTTTAACAAGAGACCCCGAGATAAGATACAGCCAGGGAGAAAACTCAATGGCGATAGCCAGATATACACTGGCAGTAGACAGACGTTTTGTAAAGAATGGACAGCAGTCCGCTGATTTTATCAGCTGTGTATGTTTTGGCAAAAGTGCGGAGTTTGCAGAAAAATGGTTAAAGCAGGGCATTAAAATTTGTATTACCGGCAGGATTCAGACCGGCAGCTATACAAACAAGGATGGCGTAAAGATATATACAACTGAGGTTGTAGTGGAAGACCAGGAATTTGCCGAGAGCAAGAAGCCGGAAGGAGCAGCTGATGGCAGTTCTGTACCAGGTAATGTGGATGCAGATGGTTTTATGAATATTCCTGAAGGCATTGAGGAGGAGCTGCCGTTTAAGTAAAGAATAATAAAAAAGGACGTTCTACGGAGCGTCCTTTTAGATTGGAGGAAACATATGGAAAAAGAGCATGTAAGGACTTTTACGCCGGAAGAGCTTGGACTGAAAAGGATAACAGCAGAAGGGCGTAAATATATTGACATTACTCCGTTTTGGATTGATTCTGTAGAATCCAGAAGAATCCATGAGATGCTTCAGGGAGAAGCATCCTGTCCGGAGGATGCTGTAAGAAAGGAGGATAAGAGAAAATGATATTTCCCATTATTATAATACTTGTTTGTTTGGCCGGAATGATTTTATTATCCATGTCCGGCAAAAGTAAATCTGCGGCAAAGGATACCGGAACAGAGGTATCTGCACAGGATTTTATCAATGTAGCGGATATTGTAGACCATGTGCTGTATACCAGGGACAATTACTGTATATCTTATGTCCGTTTACAGCCGCCGATGTCTTCCCTGTGGTCCCGGAGGGAAAAGAGGATGAAAACAAACACCCTGGTAGCGGAGGTTTCCAAAGACCGGCACCCGTGGATATTGACGGCAGTATCACGGCCTATGGACATTTCACAGCTTATCAGCCAGTACCGCCAGTTGCGGGATGATACGGATAATCCGGTCAGGAAAAAGTTGTTAAAACAGGAAATGAATGAACTGCAGAAAAGGGTTGGCGGTGGTGAAGCGATTGAACGTCAGTTCTACATTAAGATATGGACACAGAACAGGGAAGGGGCGGAAGCAGAACTGCTGGAGCGTGCAAGACAGGTTGTATCTGCCTATGCATCCATAGGCATTACCGGACATATTTTGAAGAAACCGGATATTATACGGTTCTGCAACCTGGTACACAATCCGGCTTACATTAATGCAGAGGATACAAATGCAGAGCCAGGCTTCCCGATTATTACAGAAATGGAGGAAGGCATATGAAGACAAAGGAAAAGACAAATATAAATAATTCGCTGCTTAACATGATATCACCAATGGGCTTTCTGATGTATAAGAATAAGCTGACAATCGGGGAAAACACTGGAAAGGTATACGGGGTCACGAGATACAGTGAAAGTGTGGATTATGGGTGGCTGGAGCCGCTTATGAATATTCCGGGAACTATTGCGGAGATATCTTATGAGCCTTTGCCGGAAGGGGATGCCATGGATGTCATCAACAATAACATGAAAGTATTAAACCGTAAATTGAATGAGACCACAGACCCATTACAGGAAAAAAAGCTGCTGGCGGGAATCGAAAATTCAGACAAGATGTTAGATGACCTGTGCAGGAACGAGGAAAGTGTAGGTGCAGTTTCCACCACAATTATGACGGTAGCACAGGATGAATATATCGAGAAAGCAGATTCCAGGGTAAAAGGTGAATGTAAAAAAGGGCATCACCGGTTTCGCCTGCTGTCGGTCATGCAGAAGGAGGGGTATCAGCATATGTCACCCTGTTACATAAAGAACATACAGATAAGCGGGGTGCTGGAAAAACCGGCTCCATTACGTTCCATATTGGGAGGTTTCCCATTTGCATCCTCCGGATTTAATGACGGGTCAGGATATTTATTTGGCACTCTGACAAACAGCAGCAATTCTGCCAATTCCAATATGATATTAGACCCATGGAAACGGGAGAATGACCGTAATAATTCGCACATTGTAATCATGGGCGTACCTGGTACCGGAAAATCTACAAAGGTAAAGGATATCATTCTTATGGAATATGCCATGGGGACAAGGCTGCTGATTATTGACCCGGAACGGGAATATAAAACGGAGTGTAAAAAATTGAATGGAAACTGGATTAATGCTGGAGGCGGTTCTGGAAAGATAAATCCGCTTCAGGTCAGGGTTCTTCCGGAAGACCCGGATGAGAAAGGAGAGTATGGAGAAAAAAAGGGGCTGCCGGATTTGGCGGCATACCTTATGCATTTGAAATCGTGGTTTGAAATGGCATGTCCCGGTATTACCGTTTCGCAGCTCAACGAGCTGGAGAATATCCTGATAAGAACCTACAGTCGGTTCGGGATGCACTGGGATACAGATTTTACAAGGTTTAATAATACAGAGTATCCAATTATGTCAGATTTATATGAGGATATCGTAAAGGAGCTGGAGCCGGTTCTGGATACGAAAACGCAGAGGGAAGAGAATCTGCTTGCCTTAAAAGGGTTTATCGGAAATATGGTTACAGGCTCCCTGCAGTTTTTATGGGATGGCCACACAACTATTGACCTTGATTCCAATATTACGGTTATTGATACGCATGACCTGCAGAACAATGCGCCGGATTATATTAAGGGGGCACAGTATTACAACATTCTTACATGGATTTGGACGGACGCTTCCAAAGACAGGAAAGAAAAGACAATGATTGTGGCAGACGAGGCATATCTGATGATTGACCGGAAGATACCACAGGCACTGGTTTTCCTGAGAAACGGATTAAAGCGTGGGCGTAAGTATGAGATTTCCTTTGTACTGGTATCCCATTCAGTCGTTGACTTTTTGGATGATTCCGTGAAGATATACGGACAGGCTATCCTGGATTCTGCCGCAACTAAAATACTTATGGGGTGTGACGGACAAAACCTGAAGGATACGGTTGCGTTATATAATCTGACGGAGGCAGAAGAGGAAACTCTGGAAATGATGCAGAAAGGGCTGGCACTTATGATAATTGGTCATATGCACATGAAGGTTCAGTTTGAAATAGCAGAATACAAGTGGTCGTACTTTGGTTCTGCTGGGGGAAGGTGATGAACCGGGTAATGGCGTGGAGTATAGGGGGATTCTTCGGATTTCTCCTTATTTTCTGCGCCATTTTAGGAAGCCTGTTTCAGGATAGTGAAGATAATGGATATTATTACGGCACAAACGAATGGATGTGGCCGGTTCCGGACTGCAGGACTATTTCTTCTTATTTCGGGAAAAGAACGTCTCCAACTGCCGGTGCATCTACAGACCATAAGGGCATTGATATCGCATGCCGGGAGGGAACGGATGTAGTGGCGTCAAAAGGAGGTACTGTTACAGTGGCAGAAAGCTCCGCATCGGAAGGGAACTGGATTGCCATAAAGCATGACGAACATTATACCACTTATTACATGCATAACAGTACTCTGTTGGTAAAGACCGGGGATACCGTAGCAAAGGGGGAGGTGATAGCTTTATCGGGAAATACGGGCATTTCAAGCGGTCCACATAGCCATTTTGCGGTATTGAAGGATGGAAAATATGTAAATCCGTTAGATTACGTGAACCCAAAGGAAGAGATTGCCTATTCCACCACGGCCACAACCGGGATGAGAAAGGAAATGGTTTCCTACGCAAAGCAGTTTATCGGCAATCCCTATATATATGGAGGGACAAGCCTTACAAAAGGTGCAGACTGCTCCGGATTTACCATGAAGATATACGAACATTTTGATATCACTATTCCCCGGACAGCACAGGAGCAGTACAATGCTTCAGAAAAGATTACGAAAAAGGAGCTGTTGCCCGGAGACCTGCTCTTTTATGGCAGCAGTACTGCCAGCATTACCCATGTTACGATGTATATTGGAAACAACCAGGTAATACATGCCAGCAACTCTGCACCGTATCCCCAGGGAGGCATCAAGATATCAGACATCAGTTACCGAAAACCATGTGGGTATGGACGCCTCATCAAGGCAGATTATTCAGAAGAAGATTTGAAGTATATGGCAGCATGTATTGCTGCAGAATCCCTTTCTACCAGCAAGGAGGGACAGTATGCAGTGGGATATGTTGTCATGAACCGGGTAAATGCCAAAGGCTTTGGCTCAACTGTAAAGGAAGTAGTCACCGCCAAAGGGCAGTTTAACAGTCCATGGAATACATACCTAAGCAAACCGCCGTCCTGGGCATTAAAGTCAGCCAGGGCAGTGCTAGAGGGTACAGCGAAGAATCCGATAGGAAGCAGATGCTATTTTATATCAGCGGATTATGCAAAGAAATTGAAAATTGAAAAGAAAGGAGTAAATGTAGGTGATAACGTGTTTTATGATAAATGTATATGGTGAGAAATTCTGGTAGAAACAGGGTAGAATATATGGTACAATAGTCAAAGAGCAATCGTGTACAAGGTGGACAGCCTCCCGAACTTTACAAAAGAGGGGAGGTGGTGCAGATGGAAATGTTTTCTTTTCAGGATTTAATCTTGTTTGCAACATTTTTAATCACACTGCTTGCCTACATAGATAGGAATAACAAGCGAAAATAAAAATACCTACCTTGTTACTTAGCCGGTACAGGTAGGTATTTTAACTCTGATAGGCTAACCACTTTGTGGGCGGTTGCTCTTTTTATGTACTCATTATAGCATTGTAAGAAAATAAAATCAATAATTATCTAATAATTAAAAGAAGGATGCTGACAACACCCTTCTTTTAAACGGTATGACAAACATATATCTGCCATACGGAAATAATTATGCATGTTTATAATAGCACAATTATTTATAAGTTACAAGACAGAATATGAAAAAATCAGGCTTCGGGTAATCCGGAGCTTTTTTAATTAGGAGGAAATAGTTATGCAGAGATTTGAGACAAAATATGACTTGTTAAATGCAGCCTATAAGGACCGCCAGTTGAAGAAAGGAACAATTCTGCTCCTGCAGTACCTGGTACACAAATCAAATAAGGAGCAGTGCTTTCCGGCTGTTGAGACAATTGCGAAAGCGTTAAATGTATGCAGACGTACCGTCCAGTACAATATGCGGAAGCTGGAAAAAGCCGGATACATTATCCGGAAGGACCGCTGGTATAACCATCAACAGCTTTCCAACCAGTATGTATTTAACCTGGGTGTAACAGAGGATGCTCCAGGACAAATGCTGTATGCCGACCAGGAATATGATTTTTTGAATGATTTTTCTTTCAATATCCCTGATAATCAGATACATAAGGTTAGTGAAATTCAAAAGATATACAGTATGGAGCTGACTGCAGGAGAGAAGCTTCTGTTGATTTATTTGTGCCACCGTGCAAATAAAAAGGGAATGGTTTATGACAAACCGCAGGCATTTATGGACGCAATTGGCGTCAGGAGAAATACCTTTAAAAGGCTTCTTAATATGCTGAGAAGTAAAGGACTCCTGAAGGTAAAGCATACTATCTTACGCAACCAGGATTATCTTGTTATGCAGTTGACTGGAAGCATGTATCAGCTTTCCGAACAGGAGGGGAGAACTACAGAAGATAAACAGGATAAAGCACCGGAGCATAGTCCGGAATCCGGAAAAAATATACAGAATCCACAAAATCATATAATTAAGAATTCCCCGAAGCGGAAATGGCAGACTGCCGGAAACAGCCTAATCCGGCATTTTATATCCCGGTTAAAACAAAGTTTTCAATTGAAATGGCACAATATCCGGGAGATATTACGCCTATAAATCTGTTTGAAAACAAAAATTGCACCCTATCTATACTATAGCTGTCTCTTATACACATCTCCGAGCCCACGAGACTCGACGTCATCTC
>UQXF01000120.1 GCA_900544905.1 uncultured Clostridium sp. | reverse complement strand
CGCGTAAGATCGTCGGCAGCGTCAGATGTGTATAAGAGACAGAACATATACAATATAAAATTATCCCATATCACTATTATCCGTCCAAAGTTCACACTGTGTCATGACCGTCTGTACAGCATCATCCATACCTTCTGGTGGATATTTGTGCTTCTTCAAAAGTTTCTTAATCATCATACGCATCTTAGCTCTGGCCGAATCGCGCTTCTGCCAGTCAATGGTACGGTTCTTTCTAAGTGTATCTGCAAGTTCTTTTGTGATAGCAATAAGCTCTTCATTCTCATAAAAGTCCTTGATTGCCTGTGGCTTTGTAAGTGCATCATAAAATGCCAACTCATCCGCTGTGAGTCCGAGCTGCTCACCTTCCTTTTGTGCCATCTGAATCTGCTTAGCCAGATTTAAAAGTTCTTCTATTACTTGTTCATTTGTCAGCATACCATTTAAGTATCGATTCATAACACCTAGAATAATCTCGCTGAACTTTTCAGACTTAACAACATTGGTATGCTTATATACAATAACCTGCTCTGCAATTAACTTCTTTAAGAGTTCCACTGCAAGGTTCTTCTCTTTCATCTTAGAGATTTCTTCCAAAAACTTTGAGTCAAACAGTGAAAACTCTTCTTTTACATCGGAGAACAAATTAATTACACCATCACTCTTAATACTTTGTTTTAAAAGTTCATTTACTCTGGCATTCATTTCCGGCAATGAAATCTTATAATCTTCACCTTTATTCATAAGGCGCATTATCAATACCCGAACTGATTCAAAAAAGGCGGCTTCAATACGTAACTCTTCTTCCACCAGCGATGAACAAAGGGAAAGTGCCTGTTTTAAAAGCAACGCCTCTTTTATGAAATTTTCTTTTTCCTTTTCTTTAAAAGGTGAAACAATAAAGTTTACGGCACCGCTAATTGTCCTTGAACGTTCCAAATCTGTACCTGCTACAAACTTTGAATAGTCATAACCATGGAACAAATCACGACATACGGATAGTTTCTCTATAAATTTCGGATAAGCAACCTTTGCCACATCCGTATTACCATAGTTTTTCTTATCTCTAGAAGTATAATCATTCATTGCTTCCTTCAATGCAGAAGCAATCCCGACATAATCTACTACTAACCCACCTACTTTATCCTGAAACACACGATTCACTCGTGCAATGGCCTGCATCAGATTATATCCTTTCATTGGTTTGTACACATACATTGTTGCCATAGATGGCACATCAAATCCCGTCAGCCACATATCTACAACGATTGCAATTTTTAACGGACTATCATTATCCTTGAACTTCTTTGCAAGTTCATCTCTATGACGCTTGTTTCCTATAATCTTTCTCCACTCTTCCGGGTCTTTATTACTTTCCGTCATTACAACAGCAACTTTTTCCGTCCATTCTGGACGAAGCTTTAAAATACGATGATAAATTTTAAGTGCAATAGTTCTGGAATAAGCAACAATCATCGCCTTACCAGTCAACAAATGTTCTCTATTATTTTCATAATGGTCTAAAATATCATCTACAAGAGAAGCTATAGTTTTATCATTGCCAAGCACAGCCTCCATCTGTCCCAATTCTTTCTTACTCTTTTGAATTACTTCAGGGTCTGCATTATTCGCCATAATATCATATTCCGAATCAATTAGTTTCAAGGTTTCTTCATCTAGTTTTAGCTTGATAACACGACTTTCATAATACACCGGACGAGTAGCACCATCTTCAACAGCCTGCGTCATATCATAAATATCAATATAATCACCAAACACTTCTCTTGTACTTCGGTCTTTCATTGAAATAGGTGTTCCGGTAAATCCTATGTAAGTTGCATTCGGAAGACTATTACGAATAATTCTAGCGGTACCAACCTTTATCTTACCTGTCTTTGCATCAACAGTTTCACTCAATCCATATTGACTACGATGTGCTTCATCAGCCATAACGATGATATTCCGTCTTTCAGACAATGGTTCGTCTGATTCTTCAAATTTTTGCATTGTAGTAAAAATGATACCATTTGCCTGGCGTCCATTTAGCCAATCTTTTAAACCGATTTCATTTGAAGATGCATTTTCTCCCAATTTTCTACAAGTTGCATGAACCGGTTCCTGTCGCAAAAAATCTTTACATTTTGCAAATTGTCCATAAAGCTGATTATCCAGATCATTTCTATCCGTAATCACAACGATTGTAGGACTGTCCAATGCCTCCTGCAATAAATGTGCATAGAACACCATGGACAATGACTTTCCTGAACCTTGTGTATGCCAGAACACGCCACCTTTTCCATCTGTAACTGTTGCATGTTGAGTTGATTCAATTGCTTTACGCACAGCAAAATATTGATGATATCCTGCCAATATTTTAACTTTCTTTAATCCCTCATTAGAAAAACAAATAAAATTCTTTATGATATCAAGAAATCGTTCTCTTTCAAACATTCCTTCAAAAAAAGTATCAAACTGTGCATACTGAGTATCCTCATAACTTCCATCTTTCGTCTTCCACTTCATAAAGCGGTCTTCTCCGGAAGTGATTGTTCCTGCTTTAGATGTCAACTGGTCACTTATTACACAAATACAATTATAAATGAACATTGATGGAATTTCCTGCATATAATTTCTGATTTGAAGATATGCCTCTGATGCATTTGTCTCTTCTCTGGATGGAGATTTTAATTCTACAAGAACTAATGGCAATCCATTGATAAATAATAGTATATCCGGTCTCTTATTACTATTTTCAATGAATGTCCACTGGTTTGCTACAATAAATGAATTATTATTTACATTCTGATAATCTACTAAATAGACTAGTCCCGAACACTCCTCCCCTTTTACAAAATAACGAACAGGCACACCGCACTGTAAATAGTCCATAAATACAGCATTTTTCTGTACAAGTTCGCCATTCTCATAATTCCTTATCTTGAATAATGCATCCTGAATTGCATCCTCCGGCATACCCGGATTAATACGGTATAACGCATCCTGCAGTTCTTCTTCATATAAAGGGTCACGAAAATCTCTTTCAAGATTAGGAGCATACAAATGCTGATACCCCATATTTTGAAAGAGTTCAATAATTGAATTTTCGTAATTTGCTTCTGTGTAAGAATCTGCCATTACAAATCAACTCCTCACTTTTCGTTTTACTGTAACACACTTTTCACAATATCAGTAGCCATTTTTAAAGCTACTTCCTTTCTTACACTTTTAAGTAGAATTTTAGTTATTTTCACTTTCATTCGACTTATAATGCTTTCCTTTTTATACCAATCTGTCTGTTTCCTGATTTCATCTATAACATTCACTATTTCTTCTAAAGAATTGGTTTCTCCTGTTACAGATAAAATAATATTTTCTAGTTCCTCTTTTTTGAAACCATCTTTAATTTCTTTTCCAGTAGACTTGCAATCAATATATTCTGTAAATTCTTCAAAGTATGAAATTAAATGTGTCTTAGCCATATTATTTTCTTTTATATACCTAAGTTGATATTCTAACTCTGGAAATAAATACGGTTGATTGATATTACAATCATCTAATTCCCAAAGTATCCTCTCTTTATTTTCGCCTGCAATGTAAAAAAAATTCTTTTCAAATTCATTTCTCATATTGCATTCACTTTTATTGATTTTTCCCTCTTTTATGTGACCTTTTTCAACAGTAAAATTAAATTTTCCTGGAAGTAAGAAGGCTCCACTTTGCCTTAACAATCGCTGATTACTTAGTATTGGCATGACTGTATATGTAGATTGAACAATTTTTACAAATTCTTTAAAACCATCTTCTGATTGCCATTTTTTCTTTTGGTCTTCAAATATAATCTGCTTCAAAAATAAACTTTCTAACACAGATTCTATATTCTTCTCATCTAAATCCATTTTTGCCAAACTTATTATAATTTTAATCTTTATATCATCCGATGGAATTGGAGATAGCTCCTCTCTAAAATAAACAACTCCATATGGTTCCTGTTTTATCTTCTCTAATTCCTCTCCACTAGAATTATCTTCATTTAATATCATATATTCTTCTTCTCCGTGTGGCAAGCAGGCAAAATATAAAGCCACCAATGGATTTGTTGTTATATCAAGCAAACGTGTACACATTCCATAGTGTTGGTACTTTTCCATAATTTCAAACTCATCTAACATACCACTAAATTCATTGGGAGCTCTTCTGCGAGGTTCGGAAAGTAAATTATGTTCCACACTAAGCATATTATCCCTAAAGACACTAGGTACAACCTTCCAAAAATCCGCTTCTTGTCCTCTAAAAAAGAAGGTGGAATATTGATTCTCTGATTTTGATTTAATTTCTGATATTGTTTTTAGAAAATCTCCCACTGACTTTATTTCAATACCATTTTCAGTATTTAATGGCATGTACGCCATTTGATTCACCTTCCTTCATATTATTCTAAACAATAATTTAGAGCAGCAAGCTCAGGCACTTTTCAAATCGTGGTTCATTGACTATGAACCATTTAACAGACAAGTTCCAATTACTTGGAAAAATGGCGTTCTTGGCGATTTTGTTGAAATAAAACGTGGCGGCTCACCTCGTCCCATTCAAAATTTCTTGTCCGATAGTGGGTTGCATTGGTTGAAAATATCCGATGCAACTGGTATTAGCTCCCCATTTATCAATGAAATCAAGGAATACATCATTGAAGAAGGATTGAAAAAAACTATTTTCCTCAAAGCAGGAAGTTTGGTTTTATCAAATAGTGCTACACCCGGTTTACCCAAAATTCTTGACATAGATACTTGCATACACGATGGGTGGCTATATTTTCCGATGTCCAAGTTTTCAAACGAATACTTATATCTGTATTTCAAACACATTCGAGATAATTTGATTGCACTTGGCAATGGCAGTGTGTTTACAAACCTGAAAACGGATATTCTAAAGAATTATCCAACTCACTTACCGACAGATAAAGTACTGAATGAGTTTGATGGAATTATAAAGCCTATATTTTCTATGATTCTTTCAAAAACAAGAGAATCAAAGAGATTAACGGAAATTAGAGATACCCTGTTGCCTCGTCTAATGTCCGGCGAGGTCGATGTCTCCGACATTGACCTCTAAGCCGCTCGTAGACTCGAAAACTGCTCCGCAGCTATCCGCGCTATGCACGAATGAGCCGCTAAATTATTGTTTATGATATATCTATTTCCCATAGCTCTTGTGGGTGGCAGGAGTTAACCCAAGGGGACTACCATCCCACAGTTGTTCTCTAAATTGATTTAAAAGGAGAAGTGACTATGAAACAGAATCTAATCACAGATGTTATTCAGGGAATGTTACCTTATCTGAATAATGAGCAAAGTAAGCGGCTGCAAGAGGTGTTGCAATGTTCGCTGGCACATTATGAGGTAACAGAAAATGCAAATACAAAGAAAAGCTCGGAGCAGGACTTTGTAGAACTATTTCTATCTGCAAAACGTATTGAAGGCTGTTCTGAGAAATCTCTTAAATACTACAAGGCAACCATTGTTACCATGCTTGCTACAGTTGAAAAAGAGGTAAAGCATATTGTAACTGATGATATTCGGGGATATCTGACTGAATATCAGGAAAAGAATAAATCCAGTAAAGTGACAATAGACAATATTCGCCGTATTCTTTCAAGCTTTTTTTCGTGGCTTGAAGATGAGGACTATATATTAAAAAGCCCGGTAAGACGAATACATAAAGTTAAGACTGGAACAAATATAAAGGAAACATATTCGGATGAGGCTTTAGAATTGATGAGAGATAATTGTACAGAATTACGAGATTTAGCGATGATTGACATGTTAGCTTCAACAGGTATGCGTGTGGGGGAAATGGTTTTACTTAATAGGAATGATATTGATTTTAATGAAAGAGAATGTATTGTCTTCGGTAAGGGTAATAAAGAAAGAGTTGTTTATTTTGACGCACGAACAAAGATACACCTGCAAAATTATTTAGAAAGTAGAAAAGATAATAATCCTGCCTTATTTGTATCTTTGAAAGAGCCGCACGACAGATTGAAAATTGGTGGAATTGAAGCAAGACTTCGAGAATTTGGAGAAAAATTAGGTCTGCAAAAGGTACATCCACACAAATTTAGGCGTACGCTTGCAACTATGGCAATAGATAAAGGAATGCCTATTGAACAATTACAGCAGCTCTTGGGGCATAGAAAGATAGATACTACCTTGCAGTATGCAATGGTTAAACAAAGCAATGTTAAGATTGCTCACCGAAAATACATTGGATAGAGAGGATAACGATTATGACTAAATGGCAGAAAGTTCGACTTGGAGATGTTGCATATATGAACCAAAACACCTATTCTCCGAAAGAAGAATGGAAATTTGTAAACTACTTGGACACCGGTAATATTACAATGAATAAGATTGAAGAAATACAGCATATTAACACATCAACGAATAAACTGCCAAGTAGAGCGAGACGAAAAGTGAAACTTAATAGCATTATTTATTCAACCGTGAGACCGAATCAGTTACATTACGGAATTATTAAAGATCAACCTGACAATTTCTTGGTTTCAACCGGATTCACAGTCATTGATGTCGATAATGATAAGGTGATTCCAGATTACATTTATTATGTTTTGACACAGAAAGAGATTACAGAGCACTTACAGGCAATTGCTGAACAAAGTGTTTCGGCATATCCATCAATAAAACCATCGGACATAGAAGATTTGGAAATAATACTTCCTGATAAAAAGAAGCAGAAAAAAATAGTATCTATTCTTGGTTCTATTGACGAAAAAATCAAACAAAATGCTGGGATAAACAATAATTTAGAGCAGCAAGCAAAAGCACTCTTTCACTCATTATTTGTTGATAATGCGAATCCAACATGGAAAGATGGTGTGCTTTCTGATATTGGAACTATTGTTGCTGGAGGAACTCCATCAAAATCAAAGCCAGAATATTATTCCGAGCATGGCATAGCATGGATCACCCCAAAGGATTTATCTCTTAATAAGTCAAAATTTATTTCTCATGGAGAAACTGATATTTCAGAATTAGGATTTTCCAAAAGCAGTGCAACCAAGATGCCTGCCGGAACGGTTCTGTTTAGTTCCAGAGCACCTATTGGCTACATTGCCATTGCTGCCAATGAAGTGACAACTAATCAGGGATTCAAATCAGTAGTTCCAAATGAAAATGTTGGTACAGCCTTTATGTATTATCTCCTGAAATGGCTATTGCCGACTATTGAAAGAATGTCTTCAGGTTCAACCTTTAAGGAAATATCGGGTGCCGGGATGAAAGCTGTCCCTGTTATTATTCCGGATAATGAGACTATTGAAAATTTCAATGCTTTTTGTGTTCCAATCTTTCAGCAACAGGAAATTCTCGAAGCAGAAAATTTTCGACTCTCCAATATCCGTGATACATTACTTCCTAAGCTAATGTCCGGCGAGCTTGATGTTTCCAACATCGACCTTTAAGCCGCTAAATTATTGTTTATCGCATTATTAACTTCAATTTTTCTATCAATATTACTTCTGTCTCTTATACACATCTGACGCTGCC
>UQXF01000119.1 GCA_900544905.1 uncultured Clostridium sp. | reverse complement strand
TACAAGTACATAGTATAATGGGAAATTGTGAACAAATTATGTCTTCTTTGTTTCCGTTTTGTGAAATCTGATTAATTTTCATTTTTTTACAGTACCCCCTTTTCGTATAAAAGAAAATATGTTATATTACATAATGTCTATAAATAATAGTATTGAAAACTATGTTATGGATTGTTCGTGCTATGATATGGGCATGAATTGTATATCAGATTAGAAATAGGAGTTATATTATGTCATACCAGATTATTACCGATAGTTCCTGTGATTTAAGTCCGGAATTGATTAAGGAAAAGCATTTGCATGTTGTACCATTTTATGTATCCTTTGATGAAGAGAACTATTTTAAGGAAAACGAGGAGCTTCAGGTACATGAGTTTTATCAGAAGATGATAGATAATCCGGAGGTGTTTCCGAAAACCTCATTGCCTTCTGTAGAGGATTATGTGGAAGCATTTACTCCTTATGTGGAGGACGGAAAGGATATCATCTGTATCTGTATTACCACTAAGTTCAGCGGTTCTTATAATTCTGCCTCCACGGCAAAGGATATTATTTTAGAGGATTATCCGGAGGCAAAGCTTACTGTCATTGACGCAACCGTGAATACCGTTTTACAGGGGATTCTTGTATTAGAAGCGGTTCGGATGCAGGAAAATGGCTTGTCTTATGAGGAAGTAGTGGAAGGTGTGGAACGGATTAAGGGAACCGGACGGATTATATTTACAGTGGGTAATATGGATTATCTGATTCACGGTGGCCGTGTGGGCAAGGTAATGAAGGTGGCGGTGAATGCCTTGAAAATCCGCCCCATGATTATTTTAAAGGAGGGGGAAATCTTTCCTTTTGGAATTGCCCGGAGCCGTAAAAAATCCATACAGAAGATTATTGAAAAAACAAAATCACACTTTGAGGAAATCGGGGAATCGCCGGATGATTATGAAATTGTAATCGGGTACGGTTACGATTATGAGGAAGCGGTGGAATTCCGCCAGGAGCTATTGGATTCCCTGAAGACATACTCGAATAAATCAGAGCTTGACATTTACCAGATAGGCGCTATGATAGGAGTGCATACGGGACCCTATCCTCTGGGGATTGGGTTAATCCGAAAATATGACAGATGATTTTTTCTGATGGCAGAAAGGGGCATTTTCTATGGGAGATACCTCAAAATATAAAGAACAAGAAACAAATAAATCCCAAAAACGCATCTGTCTCGGCATTCTCGCCCATGTGGATGCGGGGAAAACAACCTTATCGGAAAGCATGCTTTTTGAAAGCGGAATGATTAAGAAGCTGGGACGGGTGGATAACCGGGATGCCTTTTTGGATACAGAGGAATTAGAGCGGAGCCGGGGAATAACCATTTTTTCAAAGCAGGCAGTTATAGAGTGTGGGGATACGGTTATTACGCTGTTAGATACACCGGGGCATGTGGATTTTTCTGCGGAGATGGAGCGGGCGCTCTGGGTAATGGACTATGCAGTTTTGGTTATCAGTGGGGCAGACGGTGTCCAGGGACATACGCTCACTTTGTGGAGACTGCTGGAGAGATATGGGATTCCTGTTTTTTTGTTTATCAATAAAATGGACCAGCCGGGAACGGACAGGGAAAAACTGATGCAGGATATCCGCAGTGAATTTGGAGAGGGCTGTATTGATTTTACAATTTCAGACAGGACTTTGCTGGAGGAGCAGGTGGCTGTCTGCGATGAAGCCCTGATAGAGCGTTATCTGGAAGGAAATGCAGTTACAGGGGATATTATTTCGGATATGATTCTGCAAAGAAAGATATTTCCCTGTTATTTTGGCTCGGCATTAAAATTAGATGGCGTGGATGTCTTTTTAAAAGACATGCTTGCATATATGCAGGAAAAGAAGGCAGAACAGGAATTTGGGGCAAGAATATTTAAGATAGCCAGAGACAGTCAGGGAAACCGTTTAACCTATATGAAAATAACAGGAGGCTGTCTGAGGGTAAAAGACAGCCTGTCCGGCACAATGCAGAACAGCCTGCAAAAACAGGAAATAGAAAATGCGGCTGCTGCGCATATGGAAAAATGGGAGGAAAAGGTTAACCAGATTCGCATTTATTCCGGAGAAAGGTATGAAGCGGTAAAGGAAGCCCTTCCGGGAATGGTGTGTGCGGTGACGGGACTTACCTATACCCGTCCCGGTGAAGGCATTGGCATGGAGAAGGGAGCGGATATTCCGGTATTAGAGCCGGTGCTTACCTATTCGGTTGAGCTTCCGGAGGATGTGGATGCGGCGGTAATGCTTCCGCTGTTCCGCCAGCTGGAGGAGGAAGAGCCGGAGCTTCATATTTTGTGGCAGGAGGAAACCCGCTCCATACAGGTTAAGCTGATGGGAGAAGTGCAGATTGAGGTGGTAAAAAAGCTTGTTGCGGACCGCTTTGGAGTGGAAGTGGGTTTTGGAACAGGAAATATTATATACAAGGAAACCATTACCAATACAGTAGAAGGTGTGGGACATTTTGAGCCTTTGCGGCATTATGCAGAGGTACATCTGCTGTTAGAGCCGGGAGAACCCGGCAGTGGTATGCAGTTTCTTGCGGACTGCAGCGAGGATGTCCTGGATAAGAACTGGCAGAGGCTGATTCTGGCACATCTGGAGGAGAGGGAGCACGCTGGAGTTCTTACCGGTTCGGCGCTTACGGATATGCGGATTACAGTGGTGGCAGGAAAAGCGCATGCGAAGCATACAGAGGGAGGAGATTTCAGACAGGCAACCTACCGGGCAGTCAGACAGGGGCTTATGCAGGCGCAGTCGGTATTATTAGAGCCCTATTATGCATTCCGGCTGCAGGTTCCAACGGAATCCATCGGAAGGGCGATGACGGATATTGAAAATATGTATGGCAGCTTTGAACCGCCGGTTCTGGAGGGAGAGCAGGCGGTACTTTGCGGAAGTGTGCCGGTGGCGGCTATGCGTGATTACCAGGTTACGGTGAATTCCTATACGAAGGGAAGAGGGACGCTGTTTTGTACTCTGGAGGGATATGGACGCTGTCACAATGCGGAGGAGGTGATAGCCGCAGTGGGCTACCAGCCGGAGCAGGACACTGCCAACCCATCCTCCTCTGTATTCTGTTCCCATGGGGCAGGATTTATTGTGCCGTGGAACCAGGTTGCGGATTATATGCATGTGGAGAGCGTATTTTCTAAGGCGGACAGGCAGATATCCTATGAGCAGGAAAATGAGCTGGAGCGCCGGAAGGCAGGACTGTTTGACTATTCCATTGATGAGGAGCAGATTGAGGAGATATTGAAGCGGACATTTCATGCCAATGAGCGAGCCTCAAAGCACTACTACAGGAAGCCAAAGCGGCAGCCAGCCACAGTGTATAAGGGACAAGCTAAACCCCGTTTCCAGGAAAAATATCTGATTGTGGATGGCTATAATATCGTTCATGCATGGGATGAATTGAAATGCCTGATTGAAGATAATTTAGAAGGAGCGAGGATGAAGCTGTTAGATGTATTGTCAAATTACCAGGCATTTGTCAAGTGTGAGCTGATTGTGGTATTTGATGCATACAAGGTAAAAGGAAATCTGGGTGAAATGTTTGATTATCACAATATCCATGTAGTCTATACAAAAGAAGCGGAAACAGCGGATTCCTATATTGAGAAGCTCACCCACAAAATAGCCAGAGATTACCATGTGACGGTTGCCACCTCAGATGGCCTTATCCAGCTGATTACAAGAGGGCAGAACTGTGCTGTCATGTCTGCCCGGGAGTTAAAGGAACAGGTGGAAGGGGTGGAGGCAGCTATCCGGGAATATCTTTCAGAGGATTCGGAGGGATAAAGGCGTATTTATCCCCGAAGCGTCTGGTAAAGCCTGGCGATTGGCAGTCCCACAACATTATTGTAATCACCATGGATTTCCTTGATGTGTATGGCAAATGGTCCCTGGATGCCATAGGCGCCTGCCTTATCCATACAGTCCCCGGTGGCAATATAATCCTTTAGCTCGTAATCGCTGATGGGATAAAAGGTAACGTCTGTACACTCATATAACAGATGGGTCTGCTTTTCACCCTGTGTTTTTAATATAATTGCGATGCCGGTAAATACCTGGTGTGTCCGGTCGGAGAGGAGCTTTAGCATGTCAAAGGCCTCCTGCTCATCCTCCGGTTTCCCCAGGATTTCATGGTCATAGTAAACAATGGTGTCTGCTCCGATTACACAAAAATCTTTGCCGGTGTAATCTTTCCGGATTTGCCGGTACACATTGTCTGCCTTTTGAAATGCAAGGTCCTCCACAATTTTATCCGGACTGGTTTCCGTTATGGTTTCCTTTACGGTTGAAGGGACAACGGTAAAGGTAAATCCAGCCTGAGTTAATAATTCTGCCCTTCTGGGAGAGGCAGAAGCTAAAATAATGGGAATGTCTTTGTTTATCATAAAACTCCTCCTTTTTTTACATCCTCAAAGGTTATCTCTTCGTTGCTGTAACGTGCCTTTTCATATACGTCCGTCAATTCACTGATATCTTCATCATACATCTTTAATACCTTGTCGGCAATATCCTCCGGCGTGTAATTTTTCCTGTAAATCTCCTGATTATAGCTTTTTATCTTAAGGCGGTATGCCCGTCTGATTTTGGCGGCATTGTCGGGACGGAAAAAGGTCTTAATCTGTTCCAATATATGTTTTGTTTCCTTTTTGGGTCTCACCTTTTCCGGAGCTTCCTGTAATGTGACAACGACATCCGTATCCTTTGCGTATCGGTTTAAAAACAACCTGGCAAGATAGGTGACTGCACGGTAAAACAGATAGAGGATAAATAGCAGCGCAATAATGCTGCAAATCCCATCCAACACTCTTCCCAGCAGGGAGGGCTCCCTTACCGCTTCCAGCGCGGTCTGTAATTCGCTGTCCGTAATATCGCTCTGCTCTACCCGGCTTTCTATAAAGAATAATGCCCGCAGCAGTCCAATCAGATAAAAAAGGAAATATACAAAAGCCCGTGTCAGCTTTATAATGTATTCCCCGATGTAATACACGGCATTGTCAAGCTGAAAAACGTATATAAATACTGCCGTTATAAGAAAAGCAATCCCAATGAAACCAATCATAAAGGAATGAGTAAGGACTATTTTTCGTACCGGCACAGAGGCAGCATGTTGGGAATTGGATAAGGTTTTGCTGAGACCTTCTAAGGACAGCCGGATAAAATGCAGCAGAAGAAGAGCGATGCCACAGACGTATATCAGCTGGGAAAGCGCTGTCATGCGGTATCTCAGGGTGATGATATAGATGACAGCTATGACTAAAAACAAAGCCCAGGGCGCTTCCTCATAGGGTTTTTCCTTACTGCGTTTCCAGATAAGAATCCCATGTATATTTTCCAGTACCAGAAGCGTGAGGTACAGGTATTTGTAGCATACGGTTGGAAATGGTACCAGCCATACGGGAAGAAAGAAAAGTCCGTGAAGGAAAATATACAGCAGCGGGTGGTAGCAATACTGCTCAATTACCAGATAGCAGATAAGGATAAATGGGATTCCAAGCAGAAATGCGGGCTCCACCACTGCCTTTTCGTATATGGTTAAAACTGTGGAAAAGGCAATGAGATAAGTAATGGCTGCTGTCAGGAGCCTTCCGATATTCTTGAGCAGGGTTAAATTATACTTCATCTGCGTTCACCTCCCAGAATTGGATATCGGATACAGGGGATGAAACAGGGGCATATTCCGGGCAGATGAAGAGCACCTGATAGCCATTTTCCTTCTTATCCCTGTATTTTTGAAGCAGAGCTTCTTTTCGGTAATTTGATATAACCAGATAAACCGTGTTCTTTGTGTGATTCTGAAAAACAGAGTCTGTTCCGTCAAAAAAGGATAGAAAATCTGTAAGCGCATTGGCAAGTTTAAGCTTTGCCAGCGCCTGAAGCAGGGTATGTAAATGCTCATCCCCTGTACCGGGCTCTGTCACGGTGGGTAATCCGGTGGAGGAATCCACAAGATTCACCGCAAGACGTACCGCAAAGCCATGGAGCGTTATATGCTGCAGCAGCGTAGCGGCTACACGAATAAGGTATTCCTGTAAATCATCCGAGCGCTGTATCACATTCGTGTCAAGATTGAGGAGCAGGACAATTTCGCTGCTCTGGGTATCAAAGTAGGTGTTTACCATAAGCGTATCTGCTTTGGCAGTTGCCTTCCAGTTGATGTAGTGCATACCGTCCTGGCTGGTGTATTCCCGTATTCCCCGGAAAGACAGGGGGTCTTCATAGAGTGTTTTGCGGGTAATGTCTCCCATGATGGAGCTGGTGAGGGAAAGGGACTGCCGGTCCCGGAGCTGTCCCGGATAGACATACAATGCCGCATGGTTATCTAAAATAGAGGCATAGGACCTCCGCATGAATAAATCATTGGCCACCAGATGAATGGAATCAATGATATAATAGCCCCTTTTGGTGGTGCGAAAGACCTGCTTTCTGGTAATCTGCTGGTTTCCCAATATGGAAAAAAAATCATTTCGGTAGTAATAATCCGAAACAGAGGAGTTGTCCGTCTCTTCGTACTGAAAGGTCCGGGAAGAACGGAATTTCACAAATAATACCGGCAGAGGCAGAAACTTGCGGTTTTCAATCTGCTCCTCCATTTCTAATGTATCTCCGATATTTGCATGGGCTTTGCTGAAAGAGATGCGGACATAAAGCTTTCTGTCCCAGTATTTCCGGTAAAGGGCAGCCTGCAGAAAATATATAGTTAGGGCAAGGATGATAGCAAGGATATACTGCATGGATTACTCCTTTATTGGTTGAAATTTTCCGTGGGAACCGGTATGGTTGACATAATATCATCCAATATGGAGTATGCCAGAGCCTGGCCGCTGGAACCCCGTAAGGATAACAGTCTGTGGCCAAGACATGGTTTTACAAGATATTTTACATCCTCCGGAATCACATAGGAACGTCCGTTTAAAAGAGCGTATGCCTGGGAAAGCCGGGCAAGGCTCAGCATGCCTCTTGGATTCACCCCCAATGCAGCCTGCTCATGGTGTCTGGTGGCATGGATAATGTCAATAATATATTTCCGGATATCGTTATGTATGTAAATGTCTTCGGTCTGTTTCTGCAGATGGATAATGTCTGTTAATGAACAGATTGGAGAAAGCTTTTCCGCAGGGTCGCCCTCCATATAGCTGTCTAACAGAATGCGTTCTTCTTCTGCGGTGGGAAATCCCATGGAAATTTTTAAGTCAAACCGGTCTAGCTGTGCTTCCGGAAGAGGAAAGGTTCCCGTGGTTTCAATTGGATTTTCCGTGGCAATCATAAAAAACGGATTGGAAAGCCTCCGGGTTACACCGTCCGTGGTAACCTGTCCCTCTGCCATGGCTTCTAACAGACAGGACTGGGTTCTCGGTGTTGCACGGTTAATCTCGTCCGCCAGCAGTATATTGGTGAAAACAGGTCCCGGAATAAATACAAACTCCTGGCTCTTCTGGTTATAGATATTGATGCCCGTTACATCTGTGGGAAGCAGGTCAGGAGTAAACTGAATCCGCTTAAATCCGCCGTCGATGGAGGCAGCTATTGCCCTGGCAAGCCTTGTTTTCCCGGTCCCGGGAGTATCCTCCAGCAGAACATGTCCCTTAGCCCTGTCTCTTATACACATCTGACGCTGCCGACGATCTT